>DATABM010000099.1:0-11896 GCA_036259555.1 Solirubrobacterales bacterium | reverse complement strand
AAGTCCCGCCTACGTCGACACCGAGCAGCATGGCCGCCACGCTAACCCGTCAGCGCCAGCTCTCTCGCCGGGTGGCGCCGCCGGGCTCGAAGACGAAGTGGACGCCGTCGAGGTCCGGGTCGAGGCCGGGCCTGTCGGCACGCAGATGGCCGCCGCGGGACTCCTCGCGGGCGAGTGCGCAGACGGCGATCGCGGCCGCGAGGGGATAGGGGTCGTCGCACAGCTCGCGCAGCCGCTCCGGATACCGCAGCGGCCCGGCCAACTGCCAGACCGCGCCGCGGGTCGCCTCGGTCGGCGGTTGGAAGCGCCAGCTCGGCAGTGGTGGGTCGGCGCCGACCGCCTCCTCGGCGAGGGCTGCACGCGCGGCCCGGGACCCGAAGACGAAGCACTCGCTGAGCGAGTTGGACGCGAGTCGGTTGGCACCGTGAAGGCCGGTGCAGGCGCACTCGCCGACCGCGAACAGCCCTGGGAGGGAGGAGCGGCCGTCGAGGTCGACGGCGACGCCGCCCATGGTGTAGTGGGCAGCGGGCGAGACCGGAACCGGCTCGGTTCGCGGGTCGAGGCCCGCTTCGGACAGGGAGCGGAAGACGTTGGGAAACCGGTCGGGGTCGATCTGGCGAAGGTCGAGGTGGACGTCGGCGACGCCGTCTGCGTCGATCCGGTCGAGGATCGCCGCGGTGACCGCGTCGCGGGGGGCGAGCTCGTCCGTGAAGCGCCTGCCCGACGCGTCGAGCAGGGTTGCGCCCTCCCCGCGCACGGCCTCGGTGATCAGAGTCCCGTCGGCGTCGCTGCCGGGAAGCGAGAGGGCGGTGGGGTGGAACTGGCAGAACTCGAGATCGGCCAGCTCGGCGCCGGCGGCGCTCGCCATCGTCGGCCCGGCGCCGATCGCCCCCCATGGATTGGTGGTGCGCTCCCAGAGCGCCGCGGCGCCGCCGGTCGCCAGCACCGTCGCCGCGGCGAGGACCGGATCGGCGTCGGTGACGACGCCGCGGCATCGCTCGCCGTCGCTCCAGAGCGCCAGTGCCGAGGTCCCCTCGCAGACGTCGATCCGAGGCTCTGCCGCGACCATCGTCGCCAGCTTCGAGGTGATCTCGTAGCCCGTCTGGCTTCCGTGCGCGTGGACGATGCGGCGTCGGGTATGGCCGCCCTCGAGGCCGAGAGCGAGCTCGCCGTCGGCGTCGAGGTCGAAGGCGACGCCACGCTCGCGGAGCTCCCGGACGGCAGTCGGGGCCTCGTCGGTCAGGACCTGGACCGCCGCGGGGCGGCAGAGCCCGCGGCCGGCGGCGATCGTGTCGGTTGCGTGGCGGGCCGGCGAATCGCCGGGCTCCAGCGCGGCAGCCAAGCCGCCCTGCGCCCAGTAGCTGGCGCTCTGGGACAGCGGCGTTCGCGAGATGAGGCAGACGTCGCCGCCGAGCTCGGCGACACGCAGCGCCGTCCACAGCCCCGCGGCGCCGCCGCCGACCACGGCGACGTCGCACTGCCCGCCTGCGCCTATCGCTGCCCCGCTTCTCGTCTGATGCCCTCGATCTGACCGCGGAGCCAGGCGGCGGCCGCTTCGCGGGCGCGCGCTTCGGCGTCGGCGTTGGTCCCTTCGGCGCCGGCTGCGCGGCGCTCGGCCTCCTCCACGCGCTTCTCGGCGGCCTCGGCCTGGGCCTCGATCTCGGCGAGGCGCGCCTCGGCCGCGGCGATCGCCTTCGCCTTCGCCTCTCGTTCGCGTCGGAGCTCGTCTTCGAGCTCCCGGATCTCGGCCCGGGCACGCTCCTCCGCCGCCGCGGCTGCCTCCGTCGCCTCGCCGAGCCGACGCTCGGCCGCCTCGACCTGCGCCTTCAAATCGTCTCCGGCCGGCTCGTCCGTCGCGCTCGCTCGCTCCGCGCTCATCGGCTCAATCTATTACGCGTTCGCGAGGACGTCGCGGTAGGCCGCGATAGTGCGCTCGGCCATCCGACCGGCCGAGAGAAGCGCCGCGCGCTCGGCTCCGTCGATGCGCGGATCCCGGGCGTCGAGATGGGGGGTCGCCGCGGCAGCCCAGGCGGAGACGTCGAACGGCGCGCAGAGCGTTCCACGCAGGCCCGAGAGCAGAAAAGGCGCGACGCCGACGGGGGTGGAGAGCACCGGGACCTGACAGGCGAGGGCCTCGACGCAGATCATCCCGAAGCCCTCGTAGTCGGACGTGACCATGACCGCGTTGGCGGCGTTCATCCACAGCGGCATCTCCTCCGGATCGATCGCGCCGCCGGTGAGCAGCTCGGCGCCGCTCGCGCTGGCCACGTCGCGAGCTCGGTCGAAGCGCTTCTCCGGCCGGCTCGGGTTGGCGGGGAAGAAGAGGTAGCGCCCGGCGGGGTCGAGCCCGAGCCGTTGCCGCGCCTCCGAGCGCGGCAGCGGTCCGAACCGATCGAGGTCGGGACCGCAGGGAAGCACCGCGGATCCGGGCGGACGCGGCAAGCCGGGCCTGCCGGCCTCCGACTCGAAGAGAGCGGCGGAGACGACCGCGACGAGATCGGCGCGGCGGACGAGGCGTCGCGACATCCGCCCGACGACCGGGTGCCGCACGTCGGTGCCGTGGAAGCTGACGACCAGCGGACGCGCTCCGGCGACGACGGCGGACCAGGCGGTCAGGCCGTAATGGACGTGGACGAGGTCGAAGCGCTCCCGCCTCAGCAACCGGCGCAGCCGCAGCGCGGCCGGGAGGTAGCGCCCCGAGCCCGGCGGGAAGCTGAACACCTCGACCTCCAGGCCGCGCCCGCGCAGCGCCTTCACCTGGTCGCGCACCCAGCGGCCGCGCTGCGGCGCGTCCGCGTCCGGCACGAAGTTGGTGACGACCAGGACTCGCATCGGGCGCTGAGCGTATCCGCCGCCGACCCGGCCGTTTCCGGTTTTCGACATGGGCGTCACGAACTTGGCCCACTCAGGTCTGGATCGGTGACGCCCATCAGCAACGAGACGAGCAAAGATCAGGCCCACGCATCCGGAATTTGCGCCACCGTTGGTGGCCGATTGCGTCCGCCCGGTTCAATTCCTTTAAATACGCAAATATTCTTGCCTTTTCGTCTTCCCTGTGGTATTGCTCCCTGGTGCCCGAGAGGGCAGCGGTACAAGGGAGAGAAATGGTGCGACGGTCAAAAGCGGCTGATTCCAGACTAATCTCAGCGATCATCATGATGCTGACTGTCGCTCTCACGGCGGCTACTGCGTCCGCTCATCTGGGCCACTCACATGCGGGTGATGGTCGAATCCCTGGCGAACCAGATTTCAAGCGCATCGGGCAGATGGAATTCGACTTCCATCCCAGAGCTCGTGCGTACACCTATAAACGCGGTCCGGATGCGAAGCCACAGTGGTATCACTTCCATGACTTTGCGGAATCGCGATCGAGTGAAACGGAACTACCTACCCAGGAAGAACAGGTGGCCTGCGCAACGAGCGGTCACCGGATCAAAGTTGCTTACGCATCTACGGCAGATCCAGCTATCCCAACCATCGCCGAGCGCGAAGCGATTCTCAACGTCGTTCGCAGGATGAACTGGAAGATCTCCCGCGAGGCGAACCTCTCAAGTGGAAGCGCAAGACTGACCAGAATCATGCGCGTCGATTGCGATGCGTCTGGCGACATTCGCCTGCACACCTTCACTTCTTCGGGCGCGGGTTTCCCTGAAATTGTTACGGCGGCCAATAAATCGTTGGGTGCACCGATTGGGGCTGACGCCGTAAAGAACCTCATCTTCTTTGACGGTGCGGGTCCAGCGGCTGGAATTGGCTCGCTCTATAAAGACGAAGCCAAGAGCAATTCAAATCTGAACCGCATTCGAACGACGTCGGCGGTCACCTACAACCCGCCGTCCTTGGCTCCCCTAGGCTACTGGAACGTGCATACGCCCGTGCACGAGCTAACCCATGCGCTTGGTGGGGTTCAGGCTGGCGCCCCATTTGCCACGTCTGGAAATCACTGTACCGACGGCCTCGATATTCTCTGTTATCCCGATGGAAGCCCAGAGGGGTTCAGTTACTCAGAGTCGCGCTGCCCGGCAAACGGCTACTTTAACAGTTCCATCGGGCTTCCGCTTGACTGCGAATACGACACCTATTTCGACACGGTGGAGGAGAGCGGCGAGTGGCTCAAAACGCATTGGAATGTAGGTGGAGTGGAGAACGCTTCCCTTGTCATTCCAGACTATTTCCTACGCGATGCCAACTCGGCTGGTATCGCCCAACATGTACTCAACATAGACACTAAGCAGCCGAGCGATATTCCGATCTCAGGTGATTGGAACGGTGACGGCTACGACTCGACCGGATTCTATCGGCCGAGCAACGGCACCTGGTATCTACGAAACAGCAATCTCTCGGGACCGGCTGACAGTGTCTTCGCGTACGGTGGTGGTGGCCTTGCTGGCGCTCGACCAGTGACTGGAGATTGGAACGGTGATGGGATCGATACCACGGGGTTTTTCTATCCGGCCAAAGGGATGTTCTACCTGAGCCATGACAACTCCTCTGGAGGATCGCTTTCAATCTTTCCGTTCGGGAATACGGAGGATTTGCCTATTTCCGGTGATTGGGATAACAATGGCAGCGAGACCATCGGGCTGTACCGGCCCAGCAATTTTACCTTTTATTTGAGAAACGCGAACGCGACCGGGCCCCCTGCCTACTCATTCTCGTTTGGGAATGGTGGCAGTGATGATCTGCCGGTTGCAGGTGACTGGGATGAGAACGGCTATGACTCCATTGGTATATATCGACAAAGTGTTGGGGAATGGTTCCTTGATAACGAGGTGCCAGCAAATCAGCCGGTCTCTTATGTCTTCGCGTTTGGGACGCTTAGTCACACGTGGCCAATCGTCGGTGACTGGAACAAAAGCGGAACGGATACTGCTGGAGCGGCCTGGAAATAGAATTCGGGCAGCATCATCGGCTCTCTAGAGCCAGCGCTAGCCGATTTTCTACATAGGCTTGCGGCCGCTTCGCTTGGCGGGATAGTGCTACCGCGATTCTGACCACCTACTGAAGCGTTACCGCCATCGCGACGCGACACGCTGAAGTCGCTTAGCCCTGCACCGCTGAGCGTCAGCCATCCTCCACAGAGGCATTGGTAATCGGCCCCTCCAGCGCCGCGGCGAACTTAGCGAGGGTGTCGAAGCGAAGCGGACGTGTCCCGCGCTCCAAGATGTTGCCCTCCGTGCGGTGCAACCCGCCGTTTGCGGCTTTCCACGTAGGCGTCACGAACTTGGCCCACTCAGGTCTGGATCGGTGACGCGGGACCTTCGAGCATCGAGCCAAACCCAAAAGGAGGCTCGAATTGATCTACGCGCTGATGGGCTACGCACACGCCGCGATCACCTACCGGCTGAGCACGATCCGCGCTCTGGCCAGCGGCGAAAGGGGGCAGGGGACGGTCGAGTACGTCGGTCTGATCCTGCTCGTCTCGTTGCTGATGGTCGGCATGGTGGCGGCGATGAAAGGCTTCAACGGCAAACAGGGGACTGAGCTCGCCAACGTGATCGTCGACAAGATCAAGGAGGCGGTCGACAAGGTCACCTTCAAATAGGGCGCAGGGCGGCCGCCCTGCGGGTCGCCCTCCTGCTCGCCGTCGTGAGAGACTCGGCGCCCATGAGGCCGGAGCGAGCAAGCGTGCATCTCTGGTACTTCGCGCCGCGAGCGAAGGCCGATTCCTGATGTCCCCAGCTTCGCGCAGCTACGACAGGGCGCCGGCCGACATCAGGCCGGTGACGATCGACCCAGGATTCGTCGAGACCGCCACGGGCTCGGCGCTGATCTCCCTGGGCAAAACGCGGGTGATCTGCACCGCGTCGGTCAACGAACAGGTGCCGAAGTGGATGGCCGGCAAGGGCAAGGGCTGGGTCACCGCCGAGTACTCGATGCTGCCCGCCTCGACCGGCGACCGCAAGGCCCGCGACGTCTCCAAGGGTCGCCAGGACGGGCGCGGGGTCGAGATCCAGCGGCTGATCGGTCGTTCCCTGCGGGTCGTGGTCGACTTCAAGGCGCTCGGCGAACGCAGCGTCTACGTCGACTGCGACGTCCTGCAGGCCGACGGCGGCACGCGCTGCGCGGCGATCACCGGCGGCTACGTGGCGCTCCGCCTCGCCCTGCAGAAGCTGGTGGACGCGCGCCGGATCGAGACGATGCCGCTGACCGGCTCGGTCGCCGCCGTCAGCGTCGGCATGGTCGACGGCCGCCCCCTCTGCGATCTCGATTACGGCGAGGATTCGCGCGCCGAGGTCGACGCCAACGTGGTGATGACCGGCGACGGCGGACTGGTCGAGGTGCAGGCAACCGCCGAGCGCACGCCGCTCTCACGCGCCTCGCTCGATGAGCTGCTCGGGCTCGCCGAGCTGGGGATCTCACGGCTGCGCCAGGTGCAGGAGGGAGCCGCGGGAACTTGATCTTCGCCACGGGCAACAAGCACAAGCTGCGCGAGATGCGCGAACTGCTGCCCGAGCTGGATCTGCAGTCGCTGCCGCAGGGGGTCGAGCTGCCGCCCGAGGAGGGCGAGAGCTTCGCCGAGATCGCACTGGAGAAGGCGCGCGCCGCACACGCCGCCACCGGCGAGGCGGCGATCGGCGACGACTCGGGGATCGAGGCCGCGGCACTCGGCGGCCGCCCCGGGATCCACTCCGCTCGCTACGGCGGCCCGGACGCCACCGACGAGGAGAACCTCGACAAGCTGCTGCGCGAGGTGGCCGAGGCGGGCGATGACCGCCGCGCCGCCTACTACTGCGCGCTCGCCCTCGTCGACGCCGGCAGCGAGCGCGTCTTCGAGGCGCGTTGCGAGGGCCGGCTGATCGAACGCCCGCGCGGCAGCGGCGGCTTCGGCTACGACCCCGCCTTCGTTCCCGCCGCGACCGGTTCGGACGACGACCGCACGATGTCGGAGCTGAGCCAGGCGGAGAAGAACGAGATCAGCCATCGCGGCCTCGCCGCACGGTTGCTCGCCCGGCACCTGAACCTGGGCGGAACTCCGGCCGGGCGATGATCCGCACGAAAAGCGGCGCGGCCGCGCTCTCGATCGCCTCCAACTCGGTCCTGATCGCGATCAAGCTCGCCGCCGGAGCGCTCACCGGGTCGATCGCGATCGTCACGGAGGCAGTGCACTCCTTGATCGACCTGATCGCCTCGGTCGTCGCCTTCGTCTCGGTCCGGAAGGCGGGCGAGCCGGCCGACGCAGAGCATCCGTACGGGCACCAGAAGGTCGAAAGCCTCGCGGCGGCGATCGAGGGGATGCTGATCCTGGTCGGCGCCGGGATCATCGTCTACGAGGCGACCCACCGGCTGGTCGACGGCGCCGAGGTCGACCTGCTGGTGGTCGGCATCGCCGTGATGGGCTTCTCCGTGCTCGCCAACCTGGCGGTCTCGGCGGTCCTCTCGCGACAGGCGCGCATCCACGAATCGCCGGCGCTGGAAGGCGACGCGGCTCACCTGCGCACCGACGCGCTCACCTCGGCTGGCGTCCTCGTCGGCCTGGTGCTCGTCGAGCTGACCGGGGTCGTCGCGTTCGATTCGATCACCGCGATCGTGGTCGCCGTTGCGATCGTCGTGGCGGGGCTGCGAATCCTGCGACGCTCCTCTGGCGTGCTGGTCGACGAAGCGCTGCCCGACCACGAGATGGATCGGATCGAGACGGCGATCGCCGTCGCGCGCACCGACGAGGTGGCCGGCTACCACAAGCTCCGCGCCCGGCGGGCCGGTGCGCGGCGCTACATCGACCTGCACGTCCAGTACCGGGCCGGCACGAGCCTCGAGCGGGCGCACGAGCTCGCACATGCGATGCGCGCCTCGATCGAGGCGGACATCCCCGGGGCGGAGGTGCTGATCCACGCCGAGCCGGAGACGTCGTTCCGCGATCCGGAGGGGGTGCGGGGACCGTTCAGGGCGGGCTAGGGCCGTGCGAAGCGGAGTAGGCAGCGGATCTATGGCGATGGCAAGAGGTTCACCGCTGCCGCCACCCCGACCGCGCCGACGGTGATCGCGTAGCCCGTGTAGCCGCCGACGGCGAACAGGACGACGGCTATCGCGCAGACGGCGACGACGGTGATCCAGGAGGCGCGGGCGAGGGGCACGGCCGCTATTTTCACCGAGGTGTCCGACGGTGCGACGAGCGCGAAGGTTTCCGGCGAGTCAGCTGAGCTGGCCCTGGCGTTCCTTGCCGAGATGTCGCCCGACCTGCGCGGCGCCGCAATCCTCGGCGGCGACGGTGCCGTCCTCGCGGCGAGCGGCGATCGTGAGCGCTGGCGAGAGGACGTGGCAGCGCTCTTCGCCGTCGCCGACCGGACCGGCGAGCCGGTCGAGCAGATCCACATCGGCACCGAGCAGGGCGAGGTGTTCGCGCTGCGCCACGCCGGACTGGCCGCGGCGGTCGTGACGGAGCGCTTCGCGCTCGCCTCGCTGACCCTCTTCGACATGCGCTCGCTGCTTCGCGACCTGGCGGCGGGCGGCGACGGGCGCGGGCGGGAGGACGATGACGCCTAAGCCCCACCGCGTCCTGCTCGACCGGGTCTCCGGCTACGCCGACGAGGCCGCGGCCTACATGCGCCGTCGCCGTGCCTTTCGGCGGCCCTTCGCACGCCTCTACTACGGTGGCGGCCGCGCCGAGGACCACGCCGCCGACACGGAGCTCGGCGGCGAGCTCTTCGTCGCCGCGGGGCGCCTGATCGAGCTCGCCGGGAAGCGCGAAACCTGATGGGAGCCCCATCCCTGCTGGAGCCTTCCGTCGCCGAACGGGTGCTCGCCCGGGCGCTCGCCAAGGGCGGGGACTTCGCCGAGGTGTTCGCCGAACGGCGGGACGGCTTGACGATGGCGATCGACGAGTCGCGGATCGAGTCGGTCCAGTCGGGGTCGGAGCAGGGCGCCGGCATTCGGGTGCTCAGCGGCGGCACGACGTACTTCGCCCACGTCGACGGGCTCGACTCGACCGACCTCGAGCGGGCGGCCGACGAGGCGGCGGCGGCGCTGCGCAGCCAGCTCGTCGCGCCACGGGCCCTGCGGACGTTCGAGACGCGGCCGCTGCCGATCGAGAGCCGACCCGAGCAAGTCCCGGCCGACCGCAAGGCCGCGCTGCTGCGCGAGCTCGACGAGCGCGGCCGCGGCGAGGGCGCCGAGGTCTTCCAACTGCGCGCCTCCTACGCCGAGGGTCGTCGCGAGGTCACGGTCGCCAACTCCGAGGGGCTCTTCGCGGGCGACGACCGGACCAGGGTGAGGATCGGTGTCCAGGCGGTGGCGCGGCGTGGAGACCGCGTCGAGACCGGCGCCGAGACGCTCGGCGGGCACCGCGGTTACGAGCTGCTCGAGGACAACCCAGGCGAGATCGCCAGCGGTGCCGCCCGCAAGGCGCTGACGCTGCTCGACGCAGTTCCCGCGCCGGCCGGCTCGATGCCGGTCGTGGTCGGCGGCGGCTTCGGCGGAGTCCTCTTCCACGAGATGACCGGTCATGGGCTCGAGGCCGACCACGTTCAGAAGGACGCCAGCGTCTACGCCGGCCGCCTCGGCGAGCAGGTGGCCAAGCCGCTGCTCACCGCCTACGACGACGGCCGCCTGCCGGGGGAGTGGGGAAGCGAGGGCATGGACGACGAGGGCACGCCGACCCAGAAGACCGAGGTGATCGCCGAGGGCCGCCTCACGTCGTTCCTCTACGACCGTCTCACCGCGGGTCGCGACGGCGTCGCCTCGACCGGCAACGGGCGGCGCGAGAGCTTCCGCCACCTGCCGATCCCGCGCATGACCAACACCTACATCGCTCCCGGCGAGGCGGAGCCCGAGGCGATGATCGGCGAGGTCGGAAGCGGCTTCTACGCGGTCTCCTTCGGCGGCGGCCAAGTGGACCCGGCGACCGGCGACTTCGTCTTCGGCGTCAACGAGGGCTACCTGATCGAGGACGGCAGGGTGACGGCGCCCTGTCGCGGGGCGACGCTGATCGGCAACTGCCTGGACGCGCTCGCCGCGATAGACGCCGTCGGCAGCGACTTCTGGATGAAGACCGGGATCTGCGGCAAGGGGGGCCAGCGGGTTCCGGTTGGGACCGGGCAGGGCCATGTCCGGATCGCCGCGATGACCGTCGGGGGGACCGCGGTTTGAGCTCGATGCGGGAGGCGGCCGAGCGCGCGGTGCAGTCAGCACGGGCGAGCGGCGGGAGCGACGCGGAGGCGTACGCCAGCGAAGCGACCCGGCGCGAGGTGCGGGCCCATGGCGGCAAGGTCGAGAGCCTCGGCGCCGCGACGCAGCGGGGTCTCGGCGTACGGGTCTGGATCGAGGGCCGCGTCGGCTATGCCTACGGCACGGATCTCTCGGGGCCCGGCGTAGAGGAGATCGCCGCTCGGGCGACGAGCATGGCCCGTGTCGCCGACCCAGACGAGTTCGCGGTGCCGCCCGCCGCTGGCGAGCCGCCCGAGGTCGAGGGCCTCAACGATCCAGGGATCGCCGACTGGACGACCGACCGGGTCGCGGAGGTCGCCCTCTCGGTCGAGCGCGCGGCGCTCGCCCACGACGAGCGGGTAGGGGGCGTCGAGCAGGCGGTCTACGTCGACAGCGCCGAGCGCGTCGCGATCGCCAGCTCGACGGGCGCCGGCGGGGAATTCGAAGCTTCCAGCTGTTACGCGTACGCCCAGGCGCTGGCCAGGGGCGACGGGGGTCGCGAGACGGGGCTCGGCTTCGGGATGGGCCGCGGTCCCCGCGGTCTCGACGCGGCCGCGATCGGACGCGAGGCGGCTGAACGCGCGACGGCGATGATCGGCTCCGACAAGCCCGCCTCTCGCGCCTGCCCGGTCGTCCTCGACGCCACGGTGGCGGCGAGCTTCGTCGGCCTGCTCGGCAGCGCGCTCGGTGCCGACGCCGTTCAGCGGGGCCGCTCGCCGCTCGCCTCGCTGCTGGGCGAGCGAGTCGCCGCGGATGCCTTCGTGCTGCACGACGACGGCCTCGTCCCCGACGGATTCGCCTCGGCCCCGGTCGACGGCGAGGGCGTGCCACGGCGGCGCACGCCGCTGGTCGAGTCGGGAATCCTTCGCACCTTCCTCTTCGACACCTATACGGCGCGCCGGGGTGGGGCGACCTCCACCGGCAACGCCGGACGCTCCGGCTACCGCACGGCGCCGGGCGTCGCGGCTTCCAACCTGATCGTCAGCCCCGGCGCGACGAGCTTCCGGGGACTCCTCGCGGAGGCCGCGGACGGCGTCTACGTGACCGACGTCGCCGGTTTGCACGCCGGCGTCAACCCGGTCACCGGCGTCTTTTCCGTCGGCGCCTCCGGACGCGCGATCCGGGGCGGCGAGCTGGCCGAGCCGCTGCGCGAGTTCACGATCGCCAGCGACCTCGTCTCGATGCTGCGCTCGGTGCGGGCCGCCGGCGCGGAGCCCCGCTGGGTGCCTTTCGGGGGGTCGGTCAGCACGCCGCCGCTCCTGATCGGCGAGATGACCGTGGCCGGCTCCTGAGCGGGGTATGGCGTCCATCCCCACTTTACGCCCGCGACCGCTGTTAGATTGCCGCGCGATTTCAACGACCACGGAGGAGCGACGTGACCAAGGCTGAGTTTCTGGACCAACTGGCGGCTGACGAGCGGATCGGCAGCAAGAAAGCCGCAGGCGATGCGGTCGACGCTGTGCTCGACGCGATCGCCGACACGCTGAGCAACGGTGGCGAGGTCAGCTTAACCGGCTTCGGCAAATTCCACGTCGCCGAGCGTGGCCCCCGCCAGGGCGTCAACCCGCGCACCGGCGAAAGAATCACGATTCCCGGCGGCAAGGTGCCCCGCTTCTCCGCCGGCTCGGCTCTGAAGTCCAAGGTCAAGGGCTAGACAAGCCCTATTCCGGGCGCGTCGCAATCTGGTTCTTCGCGCCCGGAATCGGGTGAAGGCCGGTTGTGAGCGCTCCTCCTTTTGCGGATCGGCTGGCGG
>DATABM010000098.1:0-11892 GCA_036259555.1 Solirubrobacterales bacterium | reverse complement strand
GGTCAACCACGGCGGTTCCCCGGGACGGCCGCAGTGGCGGCAGCGTAGTCGTAGCCAAGTGCGGTGACGTCGAGCGTGTCGCGCACCGTCATCGGGAAGGGCGGCAGCGCCTGGTCGAGGTAGCGGCGCGGCAGCCGGGCGCCCGGATGATCGAGCTGCCAGAGGTACCAGATGCGGTCGATCATGCAGTGGTGGGCCCAGAAGATCGGGTCGTAGGCGGAGACGGCGACGCTCCCCATCGTGCCGCCGACGTAGCCGTGCACGCCGTTGTGGAGGCTCTCCAGCTGGCTCTGGAAGGTGAAGTAGTCGCGGTTTTGGCGGACCTGGCTCACTTCGCCGGCGCTCGGCAGCCAGTTGGGGTCGCCCGGTTCGCGCCAGGTCCGCCGCTCGTTGGGCGAGCGGCGCCCGCTGGGTTGGATCGGCGACGAGAAGAGGGGGTTGGCTTTGCCATCGACGGTGCGGCGACGCGCGTAGGCGGCGGGGATCGCTTCGCTCTGGTCGCGCCAGTCCCACCACGGCAGGGTCACCCCCGGCGCCTGGTCCTGAAGCGCCTTCTCGAAGAAGTAGAGGTAGGCGCGGTGCCAGGGCAGGAACAGCGGCGTGCCGTGCTGGCAGTGGATCGGCAGCGGCAGCCCGTGGACGCCGGCCCAGTACTGGTAGCCGCGGTCGTCGCCGATTCCCTGTGCCCGCCGCACTGCCTCGCGCAGGTTGGCGAGCTGGCCCTCGCTGAGGCGGCGGGCGCTGCGCCGGTGCCTCAGGCGCGCGGCGGCGCGGGTCGGAGTGGGGGCGGCGGTGGCCATCGAGAACGGGGACGCTCTCACGTGTGGGCGATTTAGGCAAATTGTTCAAAATAAATAGAGAGGTATCCCGATCCTCCTCCGGACCCCGTCCTGTTCTGGCCGCGGCGGACAAGCGATTCGGCCCGAGCGAAACCTTTCGTCGTTTGATTTCGCCACCCATCTATACGAACATACGTTCGTATGAGAGCCGCCTACCTCTCGGCCGTCCCCGTCGCCGCGATCGCCGATCGACTCGGCCTGCCGGAGCGGGAGGCCGGCAGCCTGGTCGAGGCGCTGCGGCGGCTGGGGATCGAGAGCCTGGGGCACCTGACGGCTCTCTCGGCGACCCAGGTCGCCGATCGCTTCGGGCCGCCGGGGCTGCGTGCGCTCCGGCTGGCCCGGGGCGAAGACGAGCTGCTCGTCTGCCACAGGCGCGGCGCCCGCGAGGAGATCTCGGTCGAGATCGAGCTGCCGGAGGGCACCGCCGGCGACCGGTTGGAGAGGGCGCTGGAGCTGCTGGTCGACCGCCTGCTTGCAACCCCGCGGCGCAAGGAGCGGACGCTGCTGGGCCTGAGCCTCGGCGCCCTGCTCTCGGACGGCGGCAGCTGGAGCGTCGACCAGGGTCTCGGGCGACCGTCGGCCAACCCGCGGGTGCTGCGCAACGTGCTGGCACCGCGACTGGGAGAGCTGCCGGCGCCCGCCGTCTCGCTCTCGCTGCGCTCGCTCGGCCTCGGCCCGCGCGCCGCCGATCAGCTCGAGCTGGCGGTCCGCGGCGACGAGTCGCGCCGCCGCCGCCTCGGCGCCGCCCTGCGCGAGGTCCGCGCCGCCCAGGGCGCCGACTCGCTGCTCAAGGTGCTGCCGGTCGACGCCGCCTCGCGCGTGCCCGAGCGGCGCGCGATCCTCACGCCCTACCCGGTGCCGGCGAGATGAGCGAGCTAGTTCTTTGCCGCTGGTTTGACGAGGCGGAGCTTGTCGAGCGGGGCGAAGACGATTCTCTCGGCGCCGTTCAGCTCGGGTTCGAGAACCTCGATCATCGCCACGGTTGGGGTGTACAGCTCCAGTACGCCACCCCGCGCGCCAGCAGGCGCGTCGTATGCGCGCTCGGTCAATTCGACGATGTCGAATTCTTTGATCTCGTGCGCTATCGCCATTGCCTCTCCATGCTAGGGGGTTGGGAAGGCTGTCACCAGTCTCGGCGGCGCGATTTCGATGACGTAGTGCCAGGAGATAGTCGTCGGAGCGTTGCGACCGTTGATCTCGAGGTGGACCCTTATTCCGCAAGTGATCCCGAACGGGAAGCGCTCTCGCACGACCTGGATCGAGGAGCCGAGTGCCGCGCTCGCAATCGCCTGCCACACCAGCTCCGAGTCGCTAGAGGTTACGTGGAAAACCTTCTCCCATTCGCTGCCGTGCCCCTCTTCTCCCAGAATCCACTTCAACTTGCGACGCTCGTACCACGCCTCTACGGCCCGCGGAAGCGGTTCTCCGATTCGCGGTGGCCAGGACACCGCCCCGACGCTAGGGACTGCGAATTCACACGTGTGAGACGCAGGTCAATTCTTCGAGCCACCAGTAACACGAAACCGGAACGGCGCCGGTGAGCCCCGGCCTGCGGCGTCTGTATGCCCCGCGGCGGGTGAAGGTTGAGGTCGACACCGAAGGGGTGCCGTTGGCGGTCGAGGGGGTCGCGGTCGGCGCGGTACGCGAGGAGTGGCTGGTCGAGGACCGCTGGTGGACGCTGCGTCCGATGTGGCGCCATTACTTCGAGCTGGTGCTGGTCGACGGCAGGGACGTGACCGTCTTCCGCGACGGTCGCGGCCGCTGGTACCGCCAGCAGGCGTGACACGGGCGGGATGGACGAGGCGATCCTCCGATGAGCGACGTCCCCTACGTGGAGCTCCACGCCCACTCGGCCTTCTCCTTCCTCGACGGCGCCTCGACGCCGCTGGAGCTGGCGGCCGCCGCGGCCGAGCGCGACTACCCGGCCTTCGCCTTGACCGACCACGACGGGGTGTGGGGGTCGATGGAGTTCGCCCACGCATGTCGAGGGTTCGGTGTGCGGTCTATTACCGGGGCGGAGTTGACCATGGTGGTAGGCCCGGGGGTCCTGTCGCGGGGGAGGGACCCTCGTCCTCGCGAGTTGCGGGCGAGGACCCGCACCCCCACGCCACCCGCGGGAGAGCACGTTCATCTCACTCTCTTGGTCGAGGACGCGACCGGATACCGAAATCTGTGCCGCTTGCTGACCGAGGCCCACGCGCACACGCGAGACAACACGGGCCGGAGTGCGCAACCGCCCTGGGTGACTCTCGAGCTGGTCGAGGAGCACAGCGAGGGTTTGGTGTGCCTCTCCGGCTGCGCCGGGGAGGGCGCCGTGGCCGGTGCCTGGGAGCGCGGCGAGCCGGAGGTGGGTGCGGCCATGGCGAAGCGGCTGCTCGGCGCCTTTGGCCGTGACCGTTTCCGGATCGAGCTGCAGCGCCCCTACTGGCGCCACGACCGCGCCCGCAACCGCTGGCTGACCGGCCTCGCCGAGCGGCTCGGCGTCCCCTGCGTCGCCACCGGCAACGTCCACTCGCACGCCCGCTCCCGCGCCCATCTCCAGGACGCCCTCGTCGCGGTGCGTCTGCGCACGACGCTGGAGGCGAGCGAGCCTCAGCGGCGCGGCAACTCCAGCTCGGCGCTCGCCTCGCCGGCGGCGATGGCGACTCGTTTCGCCGAGCACCCCGAGGCCGTCGCCGAGACGGTCCGCCTCGCCGAACGGCTGCGCTTCGACCTGACCGAGCAGCTCGACTACCGCTACCCCGGCTCGCACGACCCCGGCACAGACCGCGAGCTGGCCAAGGTCTGCCGGGCGAAGCTGTACGAGCGCTATTCGGGGTCGTGGCTGGCCGAGGCGGGACGGCGCCTGGAAGAGGAGCTGGCGGTCATCCGCCATCTCGACCTCTCCGGCTTCTTCATCCTGCACCGCGACCTGCTCGAGCTGGCTCGCGAGGTGGCAGTCGAGGTGCGCGGGCCGGACTCGGCGCGCTCGGTGCTGCCGCCGGGTCGCGGCCGGGGCTCCAGCGTCAGCTCGATCGTCTGCTACCTGACCGGCCTCTCCCACATCGACCCGGTCGAGTCGGACCTCTTCGCCGGCCGCTTCCTCAACGACGAGGTGACGAAGATGCCCGACATCGACCTCGACTTCCCGCGCGACATCCGCGAGAAGCTGATCCCCCGCGTCCACGAGCGCTACGGCGCCGACCGCTCCGCCCTCGTCGCCGCCTTCCCCACCTATCGCCCGCGCGGCGCGGTGCGCGACCTCGGCAAGGCGCTGGCGCTGCCGCCCGAGGAGATCGACCGGGTCGCCAAGGTGGTCGGCTTCCACGAGCGCTCCGGTGAGATCGAGCGCGATGTCGTCGCCGCGATCGGCGCCGAGCGGGCCGGCGCCCATGGCTGGCGAGCGCTGATCGACCTCTGTCCCGAGGCAATGGGCCTGCCGCGCAACGCCTCTCAGCACTCCGGCGGGATGGTGATCTCCACCCGGCCGCTGGTCGACATCTGCCCGGTCGTGCCGACGGCGATGGAGGGGCGGCAGATCGTCCAGTGGGACAAGGACTCCTGCGCCGACGCCGGTTTCCTCAAGATCGACCTGCTCGGCCTCGGGATGCTCTCGGCGGTCGAGCGCTGCGTCGAGGAAGTGGGGCGGACGCGCGGCGAGCGGCTCGACCTCTCGCGCATCCCGCTCGACGACCCCGAGACCTTCGAGTCGATCCGCGCCGCCGAGACGACCGGCGTCTTCCAGATCGAGAGCCGCGCCCAGATGCAGATGCTTCCCCGCACCCGGCCCGAGAACCTCGACGACCTCACCGTGCAGGTGGCGCTGGTGCGGCCCGGTCCGATTCAGGGCGGCGCCGTCCATCCATATATAGAGCGGCGCAAGCGGCTGCGCGAGGACCCCCGGTTCGAGATCGAGTACGAGCACCCGCTGCTCGAGCCGGTGCTGAAGGACACGCTGGGCACGATCGTCTACCAGGAGCAGGTGATCGAGGTGGCGATGCACCTCGCCGGCTTCTCCTCCTCGCAGGCCGAGGGTCTGCGACGAGCGATGAGCCGCAAGCGCTCGGCGGTCGAGCTGGAGAAGCATCACGCCGACTTCGTCGCCGGGGCGACGGCGCGCGGCGTGCCCGAGGCGACCGCGGAGCGGATCTGGGAGCAGATCCAGGGCTTCTCCGGCTTCGGCTTCCCGAAGGCGCACTCGGCCGCCTTCGGCCTGCTCGCCTACCAGTCGGCCTGGCTGCGCGTCCACCGCGCCCCCGAGTTCCTCTGCGCGCTGCTCAACGAGCAGCCGATGGGTTTCTACCCGCCCGACGCGTTGGTCCACGAGGCGCAGCGGCGCGGCGTGCGGCTGGCCGGCCCGGACGCCAACCGCAGCCGCGTCGAGTGCCACGTCGAAGCTCCATCTCACCGCCGGACCGCCGCCCCCCGCCGACGGGACGAAAACCGCTCTATGTCCGCGGAAATAGGCCCGTCGCCAGAGGAGGCGCGGGGCGGACTGCTGGTGCGGGTTGGTTTGGGCTACGTGAAGGGGGTGCGCAAGGAGGAGATGGAGGGCCTGGTCGCCCAACGCGAACGCGACGGGCCCTACGAGGGAATCGCCGACCTCGCCTCGCGCTCGGGCGCCGGCCGCGACGGCCTCGAGCGGCTCGCCTGGGCGGGCGCCCTCGACGACCTGGTCCTGGACGCGCCGCGGATCGACCGCCGCTATAGGGGGTCAAGTCGCGGCGCGTCCTCCGGTGGGCGTCGCGCGGCTCTCTGGGAGGCCGGGATCGCCGGCACCGGGGTGCGGCACGAGGAGGGCACGCAGATGGCGCTGCCGCTGGAGGTGCCCGGCGCGCCGTCGCTGCAGCCGCTCGGCGACTGGGGCAAGGCGATCGCCGACTACCGCTCGACCGGCATGACGCTCGGCGAGCACCCGATGGCGCTGATGCGCCCCAGCCTCGGCCCGGAGCTGCGCCGCAGCGCCGACCTGGAGCGAATCGAAGACGGCGCCATCGTCGAGGTGGCCGGCATGGTCGTCGCCCGCCAGCGCCCCGAGACCGCGAAGGGGATCGTCTTCATGCTGCTCGAAGACGAGCGCGGCACCGTCAACCTGATCGTCCCCGCCTCCGTCTACGAGCGTCACCGCGCCGTCGTGCGGGCCTCGCCGCTCGTCCGCGCCAAGGGGCGCCTCGAGCGCCGCGAGGGGACCACGAACGTGCTCGTCTCCGAGGTGCGGGAGCTGGAGTGGCAGGAGCCGCCGCCGAGCGAGGGGCGCGAGCGCCAGGGTGCCGCCGCCGCGGGCGGCGAGCCGTCCCTCCCGCGGTCGAGGCGCCCGCGCCGCCGTCCCTCCCCGCCGGCGATAGCGCGGACACACGCCCGCCGCCGCCTCCGCGAACGCGCCGTCGCCGAGCTGCGCGCCGTCGCCCCCACCGGCCACAGTTGGGGCCGGCGAGGCTGACGGCATGGCTCGGGGTCAGGCGTCGCCGAGCCCCACCCGCCACCGCAGGTGAGTGACGCCCGGCGAGTCGATCGCGTGGATCGGCTCCAGGTCGATCCGGCCGGCCGTCGCGGGATCGAAGTCGAACAGCCGCACGCCGCCCCCGAGCATCACCGGGACGAGGTGAATCTCGAGCTCGTCGAGCAGGCCGGCTTCGATCGCCTGGCGGATTGCCTGGCCGCCGCCGGCGATGGCGACGTCCCTGTCGCCGGCCGCCTCGCGGGCCTGCGCCACGGCGCTCTCGATCCCGTCCTCGACGAAGGCGAAGGTCGTTCCGCCTTCCTTGACGAGCGGCTCGCGCGGCCGGTGGGTGAGGACGAAGACCGGCTTGTGGAAGGGCGGTTCCTCGCCCCAGGGACCCTCGCCGTGATCGAACATGCGCCGGCCCATCACGATCGCGCCGGGCGCCTCGATCGCCGCCGCGAAGCGCTCGTCGTCGGGGCCGCTCTCGCCGCCCTCGTAGCCGTGCGCCTCTCGCCAGCTCCTGAGGCGGAGCGCCCACTCGTGCAACCGCTCCCCGCCGTCGCCGAGCCCGTTGTCAACGCCGTCGTTGGGCCCCGCGACAAAGCCGTCCAGCGACATCGAAATCTCGGCGGTCACCTTGCTCATCGGAGCTCTCCGATCGCGACACTCACGAGGCAAACTCGCCGACCGCGATCGTGTTGCCGTCGGGGTCCCTGAACCAGGCGACGGCGCCCATCCCCTCGGAGCGGAGGATGCCTTTCTCGTCGGTCTTCAACGGCTCCTCGTACTGCTCGAACTCGACGCCCTTCGCTGCGAGCTCGTCGACCAGCTGCTCGAGGCCGGAGACTTCCCAGGTCGCCACCGTGGCGGTCGCCTTGCCGGCGTGCTCGGAGACGTAGACGAACAGCTCCGATCCCCCGCCGCAGGCGTAGGTCACGGCTTGCGCCGCGTCGTCCTCGCTCTTCGGCGACAAGCCCAGCTTCCCCTCGTAGAACTGGCGCGCTCTATCCAGATCCGAGACGGCGATGGTCGCCGTCACCTTGCTGTCGCTCAAGCTCATCTCGTCCTCCTTCTCCAGTGGTCGGTTTGTCCATCCCTACCGCTTTCCCCGGCATCCGTCCATATAGACCGGTCGCGGCGCTGAAATTCATCGGACCCGGGGACGCGACCACTCACGATGCGGCCCTTGCGGACCTGGTTCCGCGCACGCAAGGAGATCGCTAGGCTGCCAGGGCAGCCGTTCGACCCCGCGGCCGCCTGGCGGCCGCCTTCGAGCGCTTCGGGTTTGTTCGAGGCGCTCCGCGACCCAGATCTCGAGGGAACCGATGAATTCCGGGCAGGCGCCCGGTCTCAGTGGGTGACGGCGCATACGCCGAGCTTCGACCCCGACCCGGAAGGACCCGTATGAACACGCAGCACGACACTCACGACGAACACAACCGCTGGCTGGCGCTCTACGTGCTCTGCACCGGCGTGTTGATGATCGTCCTCGACGTCACGATCGTGAACGTCGCGCTGCCCTCGATCCAGCGGGACCTCGGCTTCTCCCAGAGCGACCTGGCCTGGGTGGTCAACGGCTACCTGATCCCCTTCGGCGGCCTGCTGCTGCTCGCCGGCCGGCTCGGCGACCTGCTCGGCCAGCGGCGGATCTTCCTGACCGGCATGGCGATCTTCGTCGCCGCGTCGCTGCTCTGCGCCGTCTCGCAGAGCCAGGAGATGCTGGTCGGCGCCCGCTTCGTGCAGGGGATCGGCGGGGCCCTCACCTCGGCGGTCGTCCTGGGGATGATCGTGACGATGTTCCCCGAGCCGCGCGAGCAGGCGAAAGCGATCGGCGTCTACGGCTTCGTCGCGTCGGCGGGCGGCTCGATCGGCCTGCTCGCCGGCGGCGTCCTCACCGAGGCGATCAGCTGGCACTGGATCTTCTTCATCAACCTGCCGGTCGGCATCGCCACGGCCTTCTTCGCGATGCGGCTCGTGCGGCCGCACGAGGGGATCGGCTTCGGCCAGGGCGCCGACATCCCCGGCGCCGTGCTGATCACCGCCTCGCTGATGCTCGGCGTCTACACGATCCTCGGCGTCGAGGACGTCGGCTGGGGGGCGACGCGGACGCTCGTGCTCGGCGCCGTCTCCCTGGCGCTCGCTGCCATCTTCCTGCACCGCCAGGCAACCATCGCCAACCCGCTGATGCCGTTGCGGCTGTTCCGCTCGCGCAACGTCTCGGGCGCCAATGCCGTGCAGGCCCTGCTGGTCGCCGGCATGTTCTCGATGTTCTTCCTCGGCGCCCTCTACATGCAGCGCATCCTCGGCTACGACGCCCTGCAGGTCGGCCTCGCCTTCCTGCCCGCCACCCTCGTGATGGGGACGCTCTCGCTCGGCTTCGCCGAGAAGCTGATCATGCGCTTCGGGGCGCGGCGGACGCTGATCCCGGGCCTTGTGATGATCGGCGCCGGCTTGTTGCTCTTCGCGCGCACGCCGGTCGACGGCGACTACGTCGCCCACATCCTGCCGGCGATGATCGTCGTCGCGCTGGGCATCGGCACCTCGTTCCCCGCGCTGATGACGCTGGCGATGTCGGGGGCGACGCCGGAGGACTCGGGTCTCGCGTCGGGCGTCGTAAACACCGCCGCGCAGGTCGGCGGGGCGATCGGGCTCGCGGTTCTGGCGACGCTCGCCACCGAGCGCACCCACTCGTTGGAAGCGAGCGGGACCGCCTTCGAGGAGGCGCTCAACTCTGGCTTTCACCTCGCCTACGTGGTCGGCGCGGCGCTGGTCGGCGCCGCCCTGATCGTCGCGGCCTTCGCCCTGAAGGAAGCGGCCGTGCCCGCCGACGGGCACCAGATGGCAGCGGAGGGCGAGCACGAGCCGGCATACGCCGAGGCGGGCTGACCGCTTTGGTATTTTCGTCTATACGTTAGGCGCTAATCGAAATCGGGTAGTGGGCGGCGCATATGGGTGAGTGCGCCGCGCACAATTCCCGCTGGTCGTTGCGGGTGACGGCCATCGCGGTCGTCACGGTCCTGGCGGCGTTAGTCGCTTTCGTGGGGGTCGCGCGCGGCGCAAGCTACGTGGCCCTCGGCGACTCCTACACGGCCGGGCCGCTGATTCCCACCCCCGTCCCGCCCTACGGCTGCATCAAGTCCGACCGCAACTTCCCGCACCTCGCAGCGCCCACGATCGGGCTGCCGTTGCGCGACATCAGCTGCAGCGGCGCCGAGACCGAGGACATGAGGGCGCCGCAGGAAGTCGAGTTCGACGGCCCCAATCCACCGCAGTTCTCGGCGCTCGAGCCCGACACTCAGATCGTCAGCATCACGATCGGCGGCAACGACATCGGCTTCTCGGAAATCGCCGAGAGCTGCGTCACCGCCAACCCCTTTGCGACCCCCTGCCAGGACAGATACAACGCGGGCGGCCAGGACGAGATCGCGGCCCGGATCGCCGAGACGGCGCCGAAGGTGCGCGCCGTGCTGGAAGGAGTCCGGGAACGCTCGCCCGAAGCCGAGGTCTACGTCCTCAACTACGCGGCGATCTTCCCGGAGACCGGGTTCGGCTGCTGGCCGCAGATGCCGATCGGCTTCAACGACGTCCCCTATCTGCGCACGAAGCAGCAGCAGTTGAACGCGATGATCGCCACCCAGGCGGCGGCGACCGGCTCGACCCTGGTCGACTGGTACGCGGCGAGCATCGGCCATGACGCCTGCAAGAGCCCGCTGACGAGGTGGGTCGAGCCGCTCGCCCCGGTCAACCCGGCGGCGCCGATCCATCCCAACCTCGCGGGGATGCGCGGCGCGGCGCGGGCGCTGCTCGCGGCGGTCGGATAGGGCGTGAGCCGGGGCGCCCGCGGTCGGCAGGCCGCGGGAGCGGAAGCCCGCGGTCGGCGGGCGGAGCGGGAGGTCGTCAGCCTGTCGGAGCGGAAGCCCGCGGCCCGTCGGGCGGGAGCGGGAGGTCGTCAGCCTGCCGGAGTGGAGGCGGGAGCGGGCGGGCTAGTCGCGGCGTTATGACGGGGTTCCGCCTGCGACGCCAGCTCCCAGGGTGCGCCCCGGTCGCGGGCCGTGGAGGGCAGGCGCTCCAGCGGCCGCCCGAAAGCTAGGCGCGGGCCCGGACGGCTCTGCCGCGCGCCGGAAGCACGCCACGAAAAAACGACCGGCGGCGGCGCCCGGTTGCCTGCCTCGCGCGTAGCCTTCGCGCTTAGAAGCTCGTCGCGCCACCTTCGAGATCGGTTCCCGCTCGGCTTCCGCGGTTCCCACTCTCTGCCAGTCGCAAAGCGAACCTAGCGCCCGGCCCCGGGCGGCGCTAGGGGGTGGCGGAGGCCGTTCCCGCAAACTGCGAGAAGTGCGACGCGGGCGCGCGCGACGCCGGGCTCAAACCGGCTGGGGCGCCCGGAAGAGCTCAGCCGACGGAATGCCGATCACCTCGCCGGCGAAGCGCTTCTCCTTGCCGTAGACCACCCAGGTGGTGTCGATTTCGCCGATGTCGAGGTCGAGGCGCAGCTCGTCGGGGTGCTCCTCTAGGTGCTCCATGTGGGTCAGCCCCGCCTCGTAGTCGCCGCGCAGCAGCCCTTCGCCTACCAGCGGCTTGGAGGGGACGTCGACGATCTCGTCCCACTGCGCGAGGTCGACATAGCCCTTGGTCGCCGGCACGATCCCCAGCGAGCGCGCCCTCTCCACCTCCTTGCGGGCCAACACGACGAGGTGCTTGGTCGGGAAGATGAAGGTGTCGACGACCCAGACCTCGGTCCAGTGCTTCTCGGTGATCTCGTGGACCTTGGGGTGAGCGCTGCACTGGACGAGAAAGGTGCGCTCGTCGCCTTCGCGCAGCATCTCGAGGCCGACGTGGAAGTCGGTTATCAGCTCGAACCGGTAGTCCTCGACGCCCTGGAACTCCATGTAGCGCCGGCAGGCGCGTTCGTGGCACGTGCCCTCCGGCCCCAGCGTGATCAGGGTGACTTTGCCGCTCTCCGAGCCCACAGCCAAGCAGGGTAGGCGAATGAACAGGATCGATCAAGCAATCGGCGCGCCGGGGCGATCAAGCGACGCGGGCGATCAAGCAATCGGCGCGCCGGGCTCCTCGGCGGAGCGGTCGGCGCCTTTCGCGGCGACCCGGGCGCGGATCTCCGCGAAGAGCTCCAAGTCGAAGGGTCGCACCGAGACGATCTCCCTGGGGTGGAGGAGCAGCGCACCGGCGTCGGCGTCGAGGTCGCCGTCGTCGCTCAGCTCTCCTTCGAGCTCGACCAAGATTCGGTCGCTGACGTCGGCGTCGCGCTCGGCCAGGTAGCGGTAGAGCCCGGCGCGGGAGGGGAAGACGGCGATCCCGCGCCGTTTCGTGCGGTCGATCCTGCCGCCGCCCTCGCAGGCGGGGCAGACGCCCTCGAAACGGACGCGGCCGTCGCAGGCGGGACACTTGGCGTCGGCGCCGTCCTCGAGGCATGACTTGCACTCGTAGCGAACGCTGCCCTCTCCGGCGCACTTGTCGCACGGCCCGTGGTTCGGCTCGCCCCAGGGGGTCGTGAACTGCCGCGCCGGGTCAAGGAGGCTGTCCGGATCTGCCTCTGCCGGGCAGCTGTGGAAGTAGGTCCGCATCGTCCGCTGCTGAGATACCCGCCCCTGCCGCCTGAAGCCGCGAGTAAGGTTT
>DATABM010000097.1:0-21903 GCA_036259555.1 Solirubrobacterales bacterium | reverse complement strand
TCACACTAAGAAAACAGGCGCCGGGGCCTCGAAATCCACTCTCAAGGGAACCCCGACGCCGTGTTGCCGGTGAGCCAAGCCCACCGGCGCGAGGGAGGTTAGCCGCAACGATGCAAAGCGCCAAGCGTGGGTTCCTGTTCTGGGCGGTGCTGGTGGCCGCGATGGTGACGATGTCGGTTCCGGTTTCGGCCGCCCCAACCGACACCCACCGCTACGCGGTCGTCTTCGAGCGAGACGAGGTCGCAAACCCAGGCGAGCTGGCGCGCTCCCATGTCTCCAAGCGAGACGGCCGCCTCCTGTTCGTCTACCGCCACGCCCTCGAGGGCTATGCCGCTGTCCTCACCGAAGCCCAGGCCGAGGCGCTGAAAGACGACCCCAGGGTCGACTTCGTCGCCAGGGATCGCAGGGTCGAAGCCTTTGGGCAGACGATCCCCACCGGCGTAGATCGTGTCTTCGCCAGCGCCAACTCCTCCCTCGACGTCGACGGCGTCGACGACGTCAGGGTCAACGCCGACGTAGCGGTGATCGACACCGGCATCGCCTCCCACTCTGACCTGAACGTCGCCGGGCGCACCAACTGCCTCAACGGCACGATCGAAGAACCGGTCTGCGTCGACGGGAGTGGATCCGACGGCCACGGCCACGGCACGCATGTCGCCGGCACCGTCGGGGCCCTGGACAACGGCACGGGCGTCGTCGGCGTCGCACCGGGAGTGCGGCTGTGGGGCGTCCGAGTGCTGAACAACGAAGGCGGTAGCTGGGACACCGTGATCGCCGCCGGCGCGGACTGGGTCACGGCGACCCGCACCGACGCCGATCCCTCCAACGACGTCGAGGTCGCCAACATGAGCCTCGGCGCCGACTTCCCGCTTCCCCTGACCGCCGCCGCGATCACCGGCTCGGTGGCCAGAGGGGTCGTCTATGTCGTCGCCGCCGGCAACGAGTCAAGCAACGCCGCAAACTCAGCGCCCGCCAACCATCCCGACGTGATCACCGTCTCGGCGATCGCCGATACCGACGGCGACTCCGGCGCCCAAGGCTCCCCGAACTGCTGGGACAGCTTCGACCACCTCGAGCGAACCGTCTCAGACGATTCGCTCGCGCCGTTCAGCAACCGTGGCACGACAATCGAGATCGCAGCCCCGGGCGTCTGCATCAAATCGACCCTGCCAGGCGGCGGCTACGGGACGATGAGCGGCACCTCGATGGCCTCCCCCCACGTCGCTGGCGCCGGGGCCATCCTCGCGGCCAAATCGCAGCCCAAAACGAAGGTCGACGTCGAAGCGATCCGCAAAGCGCTGCGCGAAGAAGGCAACCTCGACTGGACCGACACCTCCTCAGACGGTGTCAAGGAGCCGCTGCTCGACGTCGGCAACGACGCCACTGTGGCGACGAAAACCCCCTTCATCCCCAACCCCACCGAAGCCAAACTGCGCGGCTCGATCAACCCGGGCGGCGTGGAGACCAAATATCACTTCGAATACGGCACCACGACCTCCTACGGGACCAAAGTCCCGCTCAGCGCCGAAAGCGTCGGCTCGGGCACGAGCTACGTCAAGGTCACCAAGACCGTCAGTGGCCTGCAGTCGGGAACCGAGTACCACTTCCGGATCGTCGCCACCAACTCCAAAGGCACGTTTCAGAGCCCCGACCGCGTCTTCACGACCAGCCTGCCAAGCGCCACGACGAGGAAAGCGACCCGCGTCAACGCCGTGTCGGCGGAGCTAAATGCAAGCATCGCCGCCAACGGCTACGACACGCGCTACTACTTCCAATGGGGAACGAAAGCACCAATCTTCGGGATCACGGTCTACGACCACAGAACCCCGATTAGGGAGATGGGCCCCAGCGGCAACCTGGAGGTCACCGAGGTTCTCAAAGGCCTGCAGCCCGAAACGAAACACTACTTCCGCGTCGTAGCCGTCAACGAGGTCGGGACGACTATCGCGCAGGGTCTCAGCTTCACGACCTCCGCACTCACTGAAGTGGAGGTGAGGCGTTTCGGGGATCTGTGTCTATCTCCGGGATGTCCGACCGAAGGCTCCGGCACCTTTCAGTCCTGGCTGGAAACGCCCTCGACACCACCGTCGAGATGCGAACACGAGTTCGAAATGCACTTCGTCGGCGACGGCGCCGTGCGGATGAGCGACCACGAATTCTCTGACGCGGGGTTGCTGGACTGCGCGATGGCCCCCTGCGCCTCTCCCGACGCAGAATGGCAGGGCCAGATCGTCGCCTATGACAAGGGAATCGCCACCGCCCGTCTGAATGCCTGCCTCAAATGGGTGATCGGAAACTCGTCGGTCATCAAGAAAGGCGTCCTGGAGGTAGAGATCAAAAAGCTTGGCAAATTGGTGGAAGACGACTTCCAGGTTTGGGCCTACCCGCAGGACTTCGGGGGCGCGGACTTCGAAGCGAAATGGAGCACTTCCTCCTCGGTGGAAATCGCGGCGGCGCCGACGGCGCTGACCCAAGCACCCGTCGTCAACCGACTCGAGGCGACGCTGAAAGGGATCGTCAACCCCAACGGGTTGGCAAGCACCTACTGGATCGAATACGGGCCGACCACCTCATACGGCACGTCGATCCCGGCGAGCCCCGGCTCGGCAGGAGACGAAACCGAGGACCTGGCAGTCCAGCAGACGATCGGTGGCCTCGAGCCCGAAGCGACCTACCACTACCGCGTGGTCGCGAGCAATGAGATCGGCACGACCTACGGCGAAGACGAGACCTTCACGGTCCCGTCGCTTCGCACCGACGCCGACGTCTCCGGCGACGGGCGCGCCGACCTGGTCACTGTCGACACGGAAGGGAAAATCCACACCTTCAAAGGCACCGACAGCGGTATCGCGGCCTCTGAATCGGTCGACACCGCGCCCTCGGGCTTCGACCCGGCCCTGCTCGACGACTCCGGCCACTACCTGGTCGACGTCGCCGACGTCAGCGGCGACGGTCGCTCTGACCTGGTCACGATGAAAAACAGCGGCGGCGCTGCGGTCTTCAAGGGCACCTCGGCAGGCGGCTTTGAAGCCCCGGCGGTGGAATCGCTGTCCTCGCTCAACCCCAAGCTCGACGGCTCCGGCATCTTCGAGCCGATAGCGGCGGCCGACGTCAACGGCGACGGTCGTGCCGACCTCGTCGGGCACGGCGGCTTCGGCCTCCTCGCCACCTATCTCGGCCAGCCCGACGGCAGCTTCGGCAGCGTAGTCCTGGCGGGCTCGCGCGACAGCGCCCTGCTCGACGCCTCGGGCGACTACTTCCTCGACGTCGCCGATGTCACGGGCGACGGCCTGGCCGATCTGATCTCGATGAACACCAATGGAACGACCTACGTCTCCAAAGGACAGTCCGACGGCAAACTCGGTACCGCCGAAGCCGCCGCCACGATCAACCCGATCATGGACGACGGCTCGGGGCACGAGCCGGTCGGGGTGGGCGACGTCAACCTCGACGGCAGGGCCGACCTCGTGACCCTCGACGGCACCACCCTGAAGCTCTGGGCGGGCCAGGCTGCGGGCACCTTTGCCGCGGCCACGAACCCCTACGCCGGCGCGGTCAACTCCGACCTGACCGACGGCACGGGGGAGGAGCTGGTCGGCCTGCTCGACCACAACCGCGACGGCCGCGCCGACCTCGTCTCGCTGAATTCAGAAGGCGACGCGAAGACCTATACGGCCCAGAGCGGCTCGCCGGCGACCTTCGCCTCGCCGACCACCCACGCGGGATCGATCGACACGGTCCGCGGCGGGGTCACCCCGGGCCACGAGCCGGCCTCCGAGAAGCCGTTCTACAGGCGGGCGGGGTGCACCGGCTCGGGCTGCGACTGGTAAGGGCCTAGCCCACCGCAGTCCAACGAGCACGGCCAGCTTCAACGGGCGACGGTGGAGTGCCGCTATGGCACCACCGCCGTCGCTTCCGTCGATGCCTCGCCCCGGCGCCTTCCCCGGCCGCAGAGCCGCGCTGCTCTCCTCGCGCGTCAGCCGGTTCGCGGCGACGCGGACGAGCTCGGCCCGTCGGAGGGGGCGGGCTGGGCTGCTGCCTTAGAACCCGGCCGGGTGCCGCGCCACGAAGCCGCTGTCCGGGCTGCGCGGGTCTTTGTGCCAGCTCGGGCCGGTGCTGCCGTCGGTGTTGCCCGAGGTGTCCCAGCGGTAGCCGGCGATCACCGCATAGGTGTGGCCGCCGTGGGCATAGACGGTGATCCAGCGACCCTCGCCGGGGAGGCCCCAAGAGGCCAGGGGGCCGGAGGGCATTGGGCTGGTCAGGAACTTTCCGCCCCTCAGCGCGAAGCTGACCGCGCCCGAGCAGTCGTAGCCCGAGTCCCACCAGCGCCGGTGGCCGCCGCCGTAGACATACGGTTTGTTGTGAATCTTGTTGGCGGCCGCGATGACCTGCTTGACGCGCGGCGGCGCCGAGGCCGGCGGCACCAGCATGCCGTTGCTTAGCAGCCGCGCCTTCGGGGTAGGGGTGCACATATCCACTTCGGCTGGCGTCACGCCGCCGCCTTCGCAGGCGGCGGAAACGCCGGCCGGGGCAAGCATGGAAAGCGAGACGAGGGCGGCCATTGCGGCCAACCCTGCCTTGAGCTTTGGAATGTTCGTAGGCAAACCGATCTCCTTCGTCGGCCTACGGGGTTAGCTGTCGGACTGGCGCTGAAAGAGCCTGCGCCCCCGTCCTCTGTCGGACGGGTTAGCCCCTGAAACCTGGGTCCCCCGCTCCCGCTTCGCCTGGTGGCTGGCGGGATTCGGCGTTTCGGTTGTATGGAACGCGGGGCAGTGTAGACGATCGCCCCGGCGGACGCTCACAAAAAACAAACATTTTGTGGCTCTTCGCACAATCGCTCCGAATTCCTTCAAGCGCGCCCGATCCTCTGGGTCGCTGTCTGAGCTCCTGTCGACAGGGCGGCTGGTAGCTTGCGGCCTGCGATGGAACTTGCCGGCCGCACCGCGCTGGTCACGGGAGCCACCGGGGGGCTGGGACGGGCGATCGCCCTCGCCTTGGCCGAGCGTGGCGCCCGCGTCGCCCTGAGCGCGCGCCAGCGCGAGGCACTCGACGCCCTTGCAGCCGAGCTCCCGGGTGAGGGCCACCGCGTGCTGCCCGCCGACCTCGCCGAGCCCGGCGTCGCGGAGCGGCTCGCCGGCGAAGCGCAGGACGCCGACGTCCTCGTCGCCAACGCCGGCCTGCCCGCCGCCGGCTGGCTGCACGACTTCACGCCGGAGCAGGTGACGCGCGCCCTGCGGGTCAACCTCGAGGCGCCGATGCTGATGGCGCGGGCGATGTATCCGGGCATGCTCGAGCGCGGCTCGGGCCACCTGGTCTTCGTCTCCTCGCTCTCCGGCAAGGCGCCGAGCCCGCGCACCTCGATCTACAACGCGACCAAGTTCGGCCTGCGCGGCTTCGCGCTGGGCCTGCGCGCCGACCTGGCCCCGAAGGGCGTCGGCGTCTCCCTCGTCTCGCCCGGCTTCATTCGCGGCGCCGGCATGTTCGCCGACTCAGGCGCCGAGCCGCCGCCGGGATTCGGCACCGGCAGCCCCGAGCAGGTGGGCGCCGCCACCGTCAGGGCGATCGAGCGCAATCGTGCCGAGGTCGCCGTGGCCCCGGTCCGCCAGCGGGCGCTCGCCCACATCGGGCTGACCACGCCGGGCATCGCGGTCAAGATCCAGAGCGGCTCGATGGGTCAAAAGGCCGGCCAGGCGATCGCCGATGGCCACTCCGCCGACAAGCGCTAGGGGACCCGCCGGAAGTTGAGCACCCTATGGGTGCATAAGTACCGGCGGGTAGGGGCGATGCCTAGGATGGAGTTGTGAGCAGCAGCGACTCCTTCGGCGCCCGCGCCAGCCTCGAGGTCGGCGGCCGCTCCTACGAGATCTACCGCCTCGACGCGCTGCAGCAGCGCTTCGACGTGGCACGGCTCCCCTACTCGCTCAAGGTGCTGCTCGAGAACGTGCTGCGCCTCGAGGACGGCACGTCGGTGCGCGCCGCCGACGTCGAGTCCATCGCCAGCTGGGACGCCGGCGCCGAGCCGAGCGTCGAGATCCCCTTCCAGCCGGCCCGCGTCCTCATGCAGGACTTCACCGGCGTCCCCGCTGTGGTCGACCTCGCTGCGATGCGCGACGCGATGGCCGAGATCGGCGGCGACCCGGAGCGGATCAACCCGCTCGTCGACGTCGACCTCGTCATCGACCACTCGGTGCAGGTCGACGCCTTCGGCAACGAGCGCGCCTTCGCGGTCAACGCCGAGCGCGAGTTCGAACGCAACCGCGAGCGCTACGCCTTCCTCAAGTGGGGGCGGAAGGCCTTCGACAACTTCAGCGTCGTCCCGCCGGCGACCGGGATCTGCCACCAGGTCAACCTCGAGCACATCTCGCAGGTCGTCTACTCGAGCGAGCGCACCGGCACCTTGCAGGCCTACCCCGACACGCTGGTCGGCACCGACTCGCACACGACGATGGTCAACGGGCTCGGCGTGCTCGGCTGGGGCGTCGGCGGGATCGAGGCAGAGGCAGCGATGCTGGGCCAGCCGATCTCGATGCTGCTGCCGCAGGTCGTCGGCTTCCGTCTCTCGGGCGAGCTGCCCGAGGGCTCGACCGCCACCGACCTGGTTCTCACTGTGACCGAGATGCTGCGCGAGCTCGGCGTCGTCTCGAAGTTCGTCGAGTTCTTCGGGCCGGGCCTCTCGACGCTCGGCCTCGCCGATCGGGCGACGATCGGCAACATGTCGCCGGAGTTCGGATCGACCTGCGCGATATTCCCGGTCGACGCCGAGACGCTGCGCTACCTGGAGCTGACCGGCCGCCCGACCGAGGCGATCGAGCTGGTCGACGCCTACGCCCGCGAGCAGGGCATGTTCCACGACGAGAGCTCCGAAGATCCGGTCTTCAGCGCGACGCTGGAGCTCGACCTCTCCGAGGTAGAGCCCAGCATCGCCGGCCCGAAACGCCCCCAGGACCGGGTGCCGCTCTCGCAGGCCAAGGAGGCCTTCCTCGGTGTGCTCGGGGAATTCGCCCCCGACGCCGTCGAGCGCGCCGTCAACGGGGTCGACGAGGCGAGCATGGAGTCCTTCCCCGCCTCCGACCCACCGGCCGAGGACCACGGCGACGACAACGGCAAGCCGCGGCCGGCGACGACCGGCGCTCCGCAGGCAGCGATCGCCAACAAGCCCGGCGACGAGGTCGAGGTGACGCTCGCCGACGGCACCAGCTTCATGCTCGACAACGGCCACGTCGTGATCGCCGCGATCACCAGCTGCACCAACACCTCGAACCCCTCGGTGATGGTCGGTGCCGGCCTCCTCGCCCGCAACGCCGTCGAACGCGGCCTCGCGCGCAAGCCGTGGGTGAAGACCTCGCTGGCGCCCGGCTCGACCGTCGTCACGGACTACCTGCGCCAGGCCGGGCTCACCGAGTACCTCGACCGGCTGCAGTTCAACCTGGTCGGCTACGGCTGCACGACCTGCATCGGCAACTCGGGGCCGCTGCCCCCGGAGATCTCGGCCGCGGTCGAGAACCACGACCTGGTCGTCTGCTCGGTCCTCTCCGGCAACCGCAACTTCGAGGGCCGCATCAACCAGGACGTCAAGGCCAACTACCTGGCGAGCCCGCCGCTGGTCGTCACCTACGCGCTCGCCGGGCGCATGGACCTCGACCTCGCCACCGAGCCGCTCGGCGAGGGCTCCGACGGCGAGCCGGTCTACCTGCGCGACATCTGGCCGAGCTCCGGGGAGATCAAGGACGTGGTCGGCCGCTCGATCGCCTCGGAGATGTTCACCCGCAACTACGGCGAGGTGATGGAGGGCGACGAGAGCTGGAACGCGGTCGAGATCCCCGAGGGCGACCGCTACACCTGGCCGGCGTCGACCTACGTGCGCCGCCCCTCCTTCTTCGAGGGGATGCCGGCCGACCCCCCGGGTGTCGAGCCGATCGAAGGCGCGCGGGTGCTGGCGCTGCTAGGCGCCTCGATCACCACCGACCACATCTCGCCGGCCGGGGCGATCAAGAAGGACAGTCCCGCCGGCCGCTGGCTGATCGAGCAAGGCGTCGAGCCGCGCGACTTCAACTCCTACGGCTCACGGCGCGGCAACCACGAGGTGATGATCCGCGGCACCCTCGCCAACATCCGCCTCCGCAACCGCCTCGTCGAACGGGCCGGCGGCTACACCCGCCGCTTCCCCGACGGCGAGGAGACGACGATCTTCGACGCGGCGATGGCCTACGCCGAGGAGGGCGTGCCGCTGGTCGTGCTCGCCGGCAAGGAGTACGGCTCGGGCTCCTCGCGCGACTGGGCCGCGAAGGGGACCAAGCTGCTCGGCGTGCGGGCGGTGATCGCCGAGAGCTTCGAGCGAATCCACCGCTCCAACCTGATCGGCATGGGTGTGCTGCCGCTGCAGCTCCCGGCCGGCGAGAGCATCGAGTCGCTGGGGCTGACCGGCGAAGAGGTCATCGACGTCGGCGATCTCGAAGGCGGCGAGGCGAAGGCGGTCGAGGTGACGGCCCGGCGCGACGGCGCCGAGCCGGTGACCTTCATGGCCACTGTGCGGCTCGATACCCCCAACGAGGTGTCCTACTTCCGCAACGGCGGCATCCTGCAAACCGTGCTCAGGAACTTGAGGGGCTAGCCCGCTTCCGACCGCCCGCGGGAGTAGTGCAGGAGGGTCGCGGGAGGCAGGGGGTCCGCGCGACCCTCACTGCACTTGCGCCGGTAGCCAGGGAGGGATGCCGACGCGCGCCGTTCCCTGCGAGCGGGACTGCCCGTAAGGAACAGTCCCCCCTAGCTATACCGCTTGGAGAGGCCAGGGTCAAGGCTTTTTGAGCGGATTAGCGGGAATCCGCCGAGGTTGTTGGACGAACAGCCACTCCCCAGCCGCGGCGCTCGATCAGCTCGACGCCGATCACGCTTCCCAGCGGTCCCACTGGAGTGAGGGTTGCAGCGAGGAGCGTGTACGGCGCCTCCCGCCGCACGCAGGCGACCCAGAGCACCACGCAGAGGACGATGAAGCCCAGTCCGTGCGCCCACCCGAACACCATCGTCTCCGTCTCGAACCCCGGGGCCAGCCAGAAGAAGAGCAACCCGGCGAAGACGACCAGCTCGACCCACGAAATCCGCTTGACCCAGACGAAGAGCGGGCCGGGCACTGGCTTTCGAAGAAGACTCACGGCGGTGTCCAAGCTACTGAGTCGCAGAACGGTCTGACTGTCTAGGCAATCGGCATCTGCCGGTGGGTGGCGTCGATTTGGGGGACCACCCCGAGGAAGCTTTAGCTACCGCAGGGGTGGTGGAACCAAATCGGCGACAGGACCCGCCGGCCCCACGCGCTACGCACCCGCAGTCAGAGCGGTCAAGACGATGCGCTCCTGCTCGCGCGCGTGGGCCACGGAGTACCCCTCGCCCGGCGCGGCCCGGGTCGGTCGGCCGACGTAGCGCAGCTCGACACCTTCCGGCAGGACGTCGGGGAGACGTCGGGACATCACCTTCCAGGCGCCCATGTTGCGCGGCTCCTCCTGCGTCCAGGCCAGCTCCTTCAGGTTGGGGTAGGAGGCGATCAACTCGCGCAACTGGTCGGCGGCGAACGGGTAGAGGAGCTCGACCCGGGCGATCGCGACGTTCTCGGCATCGGCGCGGCGCTCGTTGGAGTCCATGTCCCAGAAGACCTTGCCGGTGCAGAGGACGAGCCGCTCGACCTGCTCGCGCCGCTCGGCCGCGGCGGGGTCGTCGAGGATGAACCTGAAGTGCCCGTCGGTCAGCTCCTTCGCCGAAGCGGCGGCTTTGGCGTGGCGCAGCAATCCCTTCGGGGTGAAGACGACGAGCGGGCGCGGCTTCTGGATCAACGCCTGGCGGCGCAGCAGGTGGAAGTACTGCGCCGCGGTGCTGGGGTTGGCGATGCGGATGTTGCCCTCGGCGGCGAGCGCCAGAAAGCGCTCGATGCGGGCACTGGAGTGCTCCGGCCCCGAGCCCTCGTAGCCGTGTGGGAGCAGCAGCGTGAGGCGGCTCGTCTGACCCCACTTCGCCTCGCCGGAGGCGATGAAGGTGTCGATGATCACCTGTCCGGCGTTGGCGAAGTCCCCGTACTGCGCCTCCCAGAGGACGAGCGCGTCGGGCGTCGCCGCCGAGTAGCCGTACTCGAAGCCGAGGCAGGCGATCTCCGAGAGCGGGCTGTTGTAGAGCTCGAAGGGAGCCTTGGCCGCCGCGAGGTTCTGCATCGGCGAGTAGGGGAGGCCGGTCTTCTCGTCGTGCAGGACGAGGTGGCGGTGCGAGAAGGTGCCGCGCTCGGTGTCCTGGCCGGTGAGGCGGATGTGGACGCCGTCGGTCAGCAGCGATGCGAAGGCGAGCGCCTCGGCATGGCCGAACTCGATCCCGCCCTCCTCGAGCGCCTGCTCCCGCTTGCCGAGCGGTTTGCGGAGCTTGCGGTGGATCGTGAAGCTCTCCGGCACCTCGAGCAGCGCCTCGTTCAGCTCGCGCAGCCGGTCCGCCGCGACCGCGGTCTCGACAGGCGGGCTTGCGGTGCGGTCGAGCTCGCCGGTATGGGTGCTGGTCCCGCTCGGGTCTTCGTACTCGCCCAGCTCCATCTTGCGGCGCAGCTCCTTGAGCGCCGTCGCCATCTCCTCGTGCCGCTCCTTGCGAATCCCCTCGACCTCCTCGGCCGAGACGACGTCCTCCTCGATCAGCTGCTGCGCGTAGAGCTCGGAGACCGGCGGGTGCGCCTTGATCTTCGCCGCGATCTCCGGCTGCGTGTACGCCGGCTCGTCGGTCTCGTTGTGCCCGTAGCGGCGGTAGCCGATCACGTCGATGACGATGTCGCGGCACCAGCGCTCGCGGTAGGCCATCGCCAGCCGCATCGCCGCCGCGCAGGCCTCGGCGTCGTCGGCGTTGACGTGGACGATCGGGATGTTGAACCCCTTCGCCATGTCGGCCGCATAGGGAGTCGAGCGGGCGTCGTGAGGGTCCGTCGTGAAGCCGACCTGGTTGTTCTGGATGACGTGGATCGTGCCGCCGGTCGTGTAGCCGCGCAGCGACTGCAGGTTGAGCGTCTCGGCGACGACCCCCTGGCCGGGGAAGGCGGCGTCGCCGTGCAGCAGCACCGGCACCGCTCGCTTGTGCTGGTGGTCGATCTTGGCGCCGTCGATCTCCGACTGGACGAAGCGCGTGGCGCCCTCGACGACCGGGTCGACGAACTCGAGGTGACTGGGGTTGGGGTAGAGGCGGACGGCGATCTCGTTGCCCTCGTGGTCGACGTAGGTCCCCTGGTGCCCGTAGTGGTACTTGACGTCACCGGTGCCGCCGTGCGGTATCGCCGCGACGGCCTTCACCTGCTCGATCTGCTTGGACCCCTCGAACTCGGCCAGGATCGACTCGACCGAGCGGCCCAGGTTGTGGGCGAGGACGGCGAGGCGACCGCGGTGCGCCATCCCGAAGACGACCTCCTCGGCGCCGGCGCGGCCGGCCAGGGCGATCAGCTCGTCGAGCATCGGCACGACGGCGTCGAGGCCCTCGATCGTGAAGATCTTCTGGCCCAGGTAGGCCTTCTCGACGAAGCGCTCGAACTCGAAGACGTCGATCAGCCGCTTCAGCAGGCGCCGCTTTTCCTCCGCCCCGAGGGGCTGGCGATGGGCCCCGGTCTCGACCATCTCGCGCAGCCAGGTCCGCTGCTGGTGCGAGGAGAGGTGCTCGAACTGGTAGGCGATCGTGCCGCAGTAGGCCTCGCGCATCCGCGGCAGCACCTCGAGCAGCGTCTCGCCCTCGACGCCGATTCGCAGGATCGAGGCCGGGATGCGTGCCATCAGCTCTGGCGTCAGGCCGAGGTTCTCCGGCTGGATCGCCGGGTCGCCCTTCGGCTCGGAGCCGAGCGGGTCGAGCCGGGCGGCGAGGTGACCGTGGGTGCGGTAGCCCTTGAGCAGCGAGGTCGCGGCCTGGACCGCCTGCAGCAGCTCCTCGTCGGGCTGGGCGGGAGTCGTCGGGGCCGGCGGCGCGGCCGGCGCCCCGAGCGGCGGTGCCGAGGCCGAGGCGGGGTGGGCGGTGGCCAGGGGCGTGGGGTCGACCTCGAGGTCGGCGGCGACCGCCTCGTAGAACTCGTCCTCGCCCTCGAGCAGCTGTTCGAGCCGGCGCAGGAAGGCGCCCGACTCGGCGCCCTGGATGACCCGGTGGTCATAGGTCGAAGTGAGGGTCATCACCTTGGAGACGCCTATCTGGCGTAAACGCTCCGGCGAGGCGTGGGCCCACTCCGGCGGGTAGGCGATCGCGCCGGCGGCGATGATCGCGCTCTGTCCCTTCATCAGGCGCGGCACCGAGGCGACCGTGCCGATCCCGCCGGGATTGGTCAGCGAGATGTTGGTGCCCTGGAAGTCGTCGGCGCTGAGCCGGTTCTCGCGCGTCCTGGTGATCAGGTCCTCGTAGGAGGAGTGGAAAGCCGCGAAGTCGAGCCCGTCGGCCCCCTTGATCGCCGGCACCATCAGGCTCCGCGAGCCGTCCTTGCGCTCGACGTCGACGGCGATGCCGAGGTTGACCGGGCCGTTCTCGATCGCCAGCGGCTTGCCGTCGCGCTCCTCGTAGGTGCGGGTCATCACAGGCCACTCCTTGGCGGCCTGCACGATCGCCCATGCGATCAGGTGGGTGAACGAGACCTTCAGCCCGCGCTCCCTCAACGCCTGGTTCAGCACCTTCCGCTTCGCGTCGAGCGTGTCGACCGCGATCGTCCGGAACGACGTCGCCGTAGGGACCTCGCGGCTCTCGCCCATCGCCTGGGCCAGCATCGCCGCCGGCCCCCGCAGCGCCTTCTCCTCGCCGGTAGAGGGGGCAGCAGCAGCGCTTGCGCCATTGCCGCCGTTCGCCGCGGCGAGCACGTCCTCCTTGGTCACCTTCGCGCCCGGGCCCGACCCGCTCACACTTCCAAGGTCGACGCCATTCTCCGCCGCCACGCGCCGGGCTACGGGGGTCGCCCGCACTCCGTCGCCCCCGTTGGAAGCGCCTCCTGCTCCACCAGCCTCTCTTCCGGCGGGTGGCGTGGGGGATGGGGACTCGCCCGCAGCTTGCGAAGACGAGTCGCCATCCCCCGCGACAGGACCCGCCGGCGGCGCGCTCTGTCCCTCATCAGGCGCCTCCCCCGCCTCCATCTCAGCCAAGGGCGCCCCCACGGGCACCTCGTCGTCGACCGCCGCAATCAGCTTGGTGATGGTGCCGTCCGCCGGCGCCGGCACCTCGGCGTCCACCTTGTCCGTCGATACCTCGACGACCGTGTCGCCCTCCTTGACGAAGTCCCCCTCGGCGACGTGCCACTCCAAGACGATGCCCTCGGTGACCGACTCGCCCATTTCGGGCATCTGGATCTGCACGGTCGCCGTTTGCGCCATTCTTGGAATGAGTGTATGAAACAGGCGTGAGCTACTTCGTTAGGCGGGCGTGAACTACTTCGTCACCGGGGCCACCGGATTCATAGGCCGCAACCTGATCGAGCGCCTGCTGCAGCGCGAGGGCACCGTCTATGCGCTCGTCCGCGCCGGCTCGCGCGGGCGGCTCGAGGAGCTGCGAACCGCCTGGGGAGCGGACGGCGCGCGGGTGGTGCCGATCACCGGCGACCTCTCACAGCCGGGCCTCGGCGTCTCCGAGGAGGATTTGCTGACGCTGCGCGGCAACGTCGCCCACTTCTTCCATCTGGCCGCCATCTACGACCTGACCGCCGACGCCGAGACGCAGGAGATCGCCAACGTCGAGGGCACCCGCCACGCGGTCGAACTGGCGACGGCCGTCGAGGCCGGCTGCTTCCACCAGGTCAGCTCGATCGCCGCCGCCGGCCTCTACGACGGGGTCTGGAGCGAGGACATGTTCGAGGAGGCCGAAAACCTCGACACCCATCCGTACTTCCGCACCAAGCACGAGTCCGAGCGAGTCGTGCGCGAGGAGTGCGCGCGGCCCTGGCGGGTCTACCGCCCGGGCATCGTCGTCGGCGACTCGCGGACCGGCGAGATCGACAAGATCGACGGCCCCTATTACTTCTTCAAGCTGCTGCAGCGACTTCGGCAGGTGGCGCCGTCGTGGCTGCCGATGCTCGGAATCGAAGGCGGCGAGATCAACATCGTCCCGGTCGACTTCGTCGCCGCGGCGATGGACCACATCGCCCACGAGCCGGGGCTCGACGGGCGGGCCTTCCACCTCACCGACCCGAACCCGCGGACCGCGGGCGAGGTCGTCAACCTCTTCGCTCGCGCGGCGGGGGCGCCACAGGCGGCGCTGCGGCTCGACACCGACGTCACCGATCCGGCGACCTCGCTCGTCCGCACCGGACTGCGGCTCTTCCCACCCGCCCGACGGGTCGCCCAGCTGGCGCTGGAGGAGATCGGCATCCCGCCGAGCGTCCTCACCTATGTCAACTATCCGACCAAGTTCGACTCGACCGAGACGCAGGAGGCCCTCGCCGGCAGCGGGATCGAGCCGCCGCCGCTCGAGAGCTACGCGCAGCGGGTCTGGGACTACTGGGAGCGCAACCTCGACCCCGACCTCTTCAAGGACCGCACGCTCTCCGCGGCGGTGCGCGGCAAGGTGGTGCTGATCACCGGCGCCTCGTCGGGGATCGGCAAGGCGACCGCGGTCAAGGTCGCCGACGCGGGCGCGACCGTGCTGCTGGTCGCCCGCTCTGTCGACAAGCTCGAGCAGACCAAAGACGAGATCGAGGCGGCGGGCGGGGTCGCCCACATCCACCGCTGCGACCTCTCCGACGTCGAGGACGTCGAACGGATGGCCGAGGAGGTGCTCGCCTACCACGGTCACGTCGACATCCTCGTCAACAACGCCGGCCGCTCGATCCGGCGCTCGGTCGGGCTCTCCTACGACCGCTTCCACGACTACGAGCGAACGATCCAGCTCAACTACCTCGGCGCGGTGCGGCTGGTGTTGGCGCTGCTGCCGACGATGCGGGCGCGCAAGTCGGGCCACATCATCAACATCAGCTCGATCGGGACGCAGACCAACCCGCCGCGCTTCTCCGCCTACGTCGCCTCGAAGGCTGCGCTCGACGCCTTCGGCCGCGTGATCGCCTCGGAGGTCTTCGACGACGGCGTCCACATCACGACCGTGCACATGCCGCTGGTGCGGACGCCGATGATCGCGCCGACCAGGATGTACGACATGTTCCCGGCGATCACGCCGGACGAGGCCGCCGAGATGATCGCCGGCGCGATGGTGCGGCGGCCGAAGAAGGTGGCGACGCGGCTCGGCACCTTCGGCGAGCTGATCTACGCCGTTGCCCCCAGCGTCAGCGACCGCATCCTCAACACCGCATACAAACTCTTTCCGGAGTCGCAGGCCGCGAAGGGCAAGACCGACGAGGCACCCGATCGCCCGCCGACCACCGAGGCGGTTGCCTTCGCGCACCTGATGAAAGGCGTTCACTGGTAGGAGGGAGACGGGGGGACGGGTATGCGTCTCCCGGCCCATCGCCGGCCTGATGGAGGCCGACGATTTGAGTATCCGCCCGCTCGGGAGGCATATCCGTCCCATCTCAGCCGCCATCGTTCTCAGCTGGGTTGAGTACTCGAGGAGTTGGGCATAGGATCGCGGCTGTTCTCGAACGAGGAGGAGAGAGATGAGGGTGAGGGTTCTGGTGGTGGCGGTTCTGGGACTGCTTCTGATGGCAGGAGTCGCGCAGGCGCACAAGCTTCCTTTTGGAATTGCGAAGACCGAGATCAAACGGTTGACTGCCGATGTCTGCAAACAGACGGAAGGCTGTCGCAATTGGAAAGTCGGCCCCTGTCAGCGCAAATCGGAACACCGAATCGACTGTCTCTCGACGCTATTCATGCGCGAAGGCGGCAGCTGTGCCTGGGTGACGATCGCGCGCGCGCCGAAGGACCTCTACGAGGTCAGGCTTCATCACAAGCGAATCGTCTGCTGAGGGGCCAGCCTCCAGGTAGCGTCTGCGCCCGGTGAGCGGGCGCAGACTCAAGCACTGGGGCTGGGGGTACGAGGATCAGCGGCCCTCGCGGGCCGAGGTCGAGGCGGCGGCGCGAGGCATTCGGGAGCGCTTCGGCTTCGGCGGCGAGCCGGAGGAGGCCGTGCCGCTGGAGGCGGTCGAGGTGCGGACCTCGCGGCTGCGGGCGCCAGCGGCTCTGGGCGATCTCTTCACCGACGAGCGGCACGAGCGGGTGAGCCACGCGCTCGGCAAGGCGTACCGCGACGTGGTGCGCGGCCTTCGCGGCGAGTTCGACAACCCGCCAGATCTGGTCGCTCGGCCGCGCGACGAGTCGGAGGTCGAGGCGGTGCTGAGCTGGTGCGAGGCCGAGGGGGCCGCGGTGGTCCCCTACGGCGGCGGCACCTGCGTCGTCGGCGGGGTCGAGGGGCGGCTCGGCGAGCGCCCCTTCGTCTCGCTTGACCTGCGGCGGCTCGATCGGGTGCTCGAGGTCGACGCGATCTCGCATGCGGCGCGCATCCAGGCCGGCGCGACGGGTCCGGCCTTGGAGCAGCAGCTTCGTGCCCACGGTCTGACTCTGCGCCACTTCCCGCAGTCGTTCGAGTTCTCGACCCTCGGCGGCTGGATCGCGACCCGGGCGGGCGGCCACTTCGCGACTCTCTACACGCACATCGACGACCTGGTCGAGTCGGTGCGGGCGATCACGCCACGGGGAACCTGGGAGAGCCGGCGGCTGCCCGGATCGGGCGCCGGCCCCTCGCCCGACCGGGCGCTGATCGGCTCCGAGGGAATCCTCGGCGTCGTCACTGAGGCATGGATGAGAGTACGGCCGCGGCCAGAGTTCAAGGCATCGTGCGGGGTCGAGTTCGACGACTTCCTCGCGGCGGCGCGAGCGGTGCGCGACCTCGCCCAGTCGGGCCTCAACCCCGCGAACTGTCGCCTGCTCGACGCGCTGGAGGCGGCGACGACCGGCGCGGGCAGCGGTGAGCGGAGCCTCCTGGTCCTCGGCTTCGAGTCCCCACACCACCCCGTCGGCGCGGCGATGAACCAGGCGGTCGCGATCGCCCGCGAGCACGGCGGCCAGCCGGGCGAGATCCGCGAGCAGACCCCGGCGGCCGCCCCGCCGTCGATGGGCCGAAAAGTCAACCCGGAGTTGACGAATAGGCCCGTCGGCGGGGAGGGGTCGGGCGGGGCGGTGGAAACGTGGCGGAACGCCTTCCTCCTCGCGCCGTACCTGCGCGACACGTTTGTCGCCTGCGGCGTCCTCTCCGAGACCTTCGAGACGGCGATCACCTGGGACCGCTTCGAGGAGCTGCACGCGAACGCGATCGAGACGGCCCGGACCATGGTCGCCGAAGTCTGCGGCGCGCCGGCCGACGGCGAGGGCGCACCGCGGGTCAGCTGCCGCTTCACCCACGTCTACCCCGACGGGCCGGCGCCCTACTTCACGGTGATGGCACCGGCCGTTCGCGGCGGCGAGGTCGAGCAGTGGGACGAGGTCAAGGCGGCCGCTTCGGAGGCGGTGCTCGAGGCCGGCGGCACGATCACGCACCACCACGCGGTCGGTCGCGATCACCGCCCCTGGTACGACCGTCAGCGCCCCGACCCGTTCGCCGCGGCCCTCCGCGCCGCAAAGGCGGAGCTCGACCCCTCTGGCATCCTCAATCCCGGCGTTCTGATCGACCCATAGGGACCTGCCCGGGAATCGGAACACCGAGAACTGACCCGCCCCGGCGGTACCCTGTCGCGACCGGGTCGCCGGCGCTTCTCGCCCATGGGCACGATCACCTCCGAACACCCCACCGTCCCAGTGGACGCCGCTCGCACCTCCGCGGAGGAGCCGGTCGTGCCGCGCCGCACGCCGCTGCGGGCGGCGATCAAGACGGGCCGGCCGCAGGAGTGGATCAAGAACCTCTTCGTCTTCGCCGGCCTGCTCTTCTCGGGAAAAGTCGACGACTTCCACGCCGTCGGCGAGGCGGTGCTCACCTTCACCTCCTTCTGCGCGATCTCGAGCGCCGGCTACTTCCTCAACGACCTGATCGACGTCGAGCTCGACCGCAAGCACCCGAAGAAGCGATTCCGGCCGCTGGCGGCGCGCGAGCTGTCGGAGGGCGCGGCGAAGACGATCGCACCGGGACTGGCGATCGCCGCGATCGCGCTCGCCTTCGCGACGGTCAACTGGGAGGTCGGCGTGATGGTCGTCGTCTACGGCGTCGCCCAGATGGCCTACAGCCTCGGCCTCAAGCAGATCGTGATCGTCGACGTGATGGTGCTTGCCGGCCTCTTCATCCTTCGCGTCGCCGCCGGCGCCAGCGCCGTCGACGCCCACGCCTCCGAATGGCTGCTGCTCTGCACCGGGATGATCGCCCTCTTCCTCGGCTTCACGAAGCGCCGCCAGGAGGCGGTCTCCGAGCTGCACGAGGGGACCAGCAGTCGCCCCGTGCTGGAGCACTACTCGCTGCCCTTCCTCGACCAGATGGTCGCGATGGTCACCACCGGCACCGTGATCAGCTACTCGATCTACGCGGTCGACTCGCCGCTGATCGGCAACGAGATGATGTGGACGATCCCGCCCGTCGTCTACGGGATCTTCCGCTACCTCTACCTGATCTACGACCGCAACGACGACCGCTCGATCGCCGCGATGGTCGCCCGGGACAAGGGCATGATCGGCGCCGGCGCCTCCTTCGTCGCCGTCGCCTTCCTCCTGCTCTACGCGTTCAACTAGATGCGAGCGACGCCGGTGCACTGACGGCCGAGGACGCGTTCGGCCTTGACGTGGATTTCGTGCCCGCTTTCGACGACGCTGATCCGGACCGGGCCGCGGGAGGACGAGCCGCCGCCCACTTCGGCGAACCCGAAGTCCCTTTCGACCCGAACGCTGTAGAAGCCGGCGCAGAGCAGCAGGACCACGCGACTTTCGTCGCCTTCGTGCGAGGCGGAATGCGCCCCACGGTCCTCATACGTGACGAACTTTCCCCGAACGTCCGCCTGCGCGGGGCAGCGGCCGTCCGTTCGACAGGAGAGGGCGACCCAGCTCCGTCGTCCGCGGCTGCTCTTGCAGCGGGTCCGCCCCTGTCTCTGGAGGAACAGGCTCGTGGCGAGGTCTCCGGGGCGGGTGAGAATCTCGGTGGCGTGTGGCCCGAGTTCGCAGATCGCCTGTCGGGCGAACGAGAGGCGGACTTGCGAGCCGATCTCGTTGCTCAGGGTTGAGCCGGGCGAGACCCGCGTTGCGGTCCCGACGGGCACGGCCCGTTCGCCAGCACCGTCGACGAGCCTCACCTGTCCGAAGAGAGGGCAGGCGCGGTCGTACTCGTTGAACGTCCCGCACCAGCGGACGACCAGCGGGGAGGCGGCGGGTGCCTCCGAGGCGGTCGCCGCGGCCATCGTGAAGGACGACAGGAGGGTCGCAAGGGCCCCGCCGATTCTCATGGCGCGATGCTATCGCCACAGGACGAAAGCATCTGACCAAAGCGTCGCGACCAGAGCGATGGCGGCGAAGATCACGGCCAGCCAGAGTTCCTGCCGCCGCGAGAATAGGCTCGGGACCTTCTCCTCTGCTTTCCCTTCGAGGACCGAGGAGGCCTCGCCGGACTCAAGGGTCAGATCGCTGCGGGTCGGCCTCCTCGTGACGTCCAGCCCGACCGCGACGCCGCCGGCTGACTCTGAGCTCAGCGCGATGCCGGTACCGCCGCCGTCGCGAATGGGGGTGTGGGAGTCGCCGACGCGCAGGAGACCAGTGTCGACCACGGTCTTCGCCGACCGACCCTCGACGTCGAGGTGCAGCGCTCGGACTCCCCTCATCTCCACTTCGGCGCTGTCGGCGGCAGCGACGCGAATCCGCATCTGCGGCGATCCATCCACGCAGCGCCCGCTCGCACCGATGCCGGTGCCGATGAGGAGGAAACGAGCCCCGTCGAAACACCTCACGTCGAGCACCCCGAGCCGGGCGTCGGCGTCAAGGGTCCAGGCGGTGGGAGATGGCGTCGGCAGCTGAAGGGATGGAAGGTCCAAGCGCAAACGAGCCGGCCCGCTCGTGGAGGCGTCGACCAAGACCGGCCGGAAGAATTCGAGGGTCAGGTTGCTCGTGCCGCGCACGGGCCGACCGACCGGCGTCCCGCAGCCAACGTCCAGCGCCGCGGCGATCCGTCGGCACGTTCGAGGCGGGACCGGCACGACGATTTCCTGTTCATGGCCCTCCGGCCCGCCGCCGCCGCGCTCGTGGTCGGGCACAAGCGCGATCGACGTCAGAAGGCCGGTCAGGTAGGGCGACTCGCCTGCAGCCTCCTCGACCCAGAGCGAGTGGTTTGGACGCGGCTGCGCGCTGCTCACGGTCGCGTCGATCGGCGGACGGGAGAGAAGCAGAAAGGCCACGAAGCCGCCAAATCCGACCGAGATCACCGCGGTGAAGCCCGCTAGCCGCCACAGGCGTCGCCGCAGTCGATGCGCGCTTTCTCGGCGTCTGTCGGCGGCGATGCGCCTGGCGAGCGCCTCGCCGGCCGACCGGCGAGTGGCGGTTTGGGGGAAGGAGCTTCGCCCGTCCCTGCTTCCGGACCACCTCACGAGCGTCTCGCCGGCTCTACGCCATGCCCATCTCGGGTCCCGCCGGCTGCTCCAGCAGGTAGAAGCGCGCCCGTCCCAGCTCCTCGCCGTCGACCTCCACCACGGCGGCGTGCGGGCCGGCGGTCGAGAAGGTCGCCGCGGTGCCGATCGACATCACCAGGCGCTGCTCGGCGCCGGCCGGCATGCCCGGCGGGCGGCCGGTCTCGAACTCCGCCTCGAAGCCTTCGTTCAGCTCGTTGCCGTCGGGGTCCTGGATGTTGAGGCGGAGGCTGTGGCGTTTGTTGGTCTCGTCCCAGCCGACGTCGATTCCGAGCGCGATGTGGAAACCCCATTCCTGAGGCAGCTCGGGGAACCGCAGCACGTTCCAGCCGCCGCCGTTGGTGTAGAGCTTGCCATTGACCGACTCGCTGTGATCGGCGAGCAGCATGAAGCCGAGGTTCATCGGCGCACCGCCAGGTCGGAGAGCAGCTCGACCTTGCCGTTGCGATGGAACTGCAGGTCGATCGTCTCGTTCTTGCGGTAGGTCCCGAACAGCCCGAGGTACATCGCCAGCCAGCGCCCGGCTCCGACCTTCTCCTTGACGATCTCGCGCCGGAAGACGATCTCGCCGGCGCGAACGTCGTAGTCGAGGCCCTCGCGCTGCTCGACCCCGTTGACGAACACGGTGTAAGGCGCTTCGGCGCCGGACGGCAGCGCCACCCGTCGGCCTGCCGCGTAGCTGCCCTTGGGGATGTCGGTCTGCATCTCGGTCATCGGATCATCGGGAGCTGGCAGGCAGGTTATTCGCGGATAGCGTCAACAACCTGACTACGGGCGGGGGTGCGGGCGTCCCAAAGTCTCGCGCACGAGGTCGAACGGGGTGTCGTAGTCGGTCGGGTCGAGCTCCTGGCGCGCGACCCCGCCCCTGAACGGCATGAACGTGCCGTCGCCGCGCACGTCGACCCCGGCCACCGGCTTGCGCAGCAGCCCCCTGCCGGCGATCTGCAGCCGTGCGATCACCTGATCGCCCGGCTCGAAGTCGCGCAGCACGGAGACCCGCTTCGCCGGGCCCGCCGCCCTGATGTCGAGCGCCCGCCGCCGCATCTCCGCCACCGCAGCCTCGAGGTCGTCGAAGGAGGCGTGGGAAACCTTGGAACCGTGCCTCACGGTCAACTTCCACGATGCCATCGGCTAATCGCGAATCAACGAGCGTGTGGATGGAAGGAGTGGGGACCCCTCCGAACGGCTTGTACTTTTTTTGCGGGGCGGCCCTCGGACGGCCTTTGCCGGCCTTCAAAAAAAGTTGAGAGAGGAGGGGTCCCCACTCCTTCCTACCTAAGCGCCCCGTCGCGGCCGCTTCGGCCGCCGTGCCGGCGGGCCGCCGATTTTCTCCGGGCCCTCGCGCCCCTCGACCGGGACGTAGTCGCGATTCCGCTCGCCGGTGTAGATCTGCCGCGGCCGGGCGATCTTCT
>DATABM010000096.1:0-31304 GCA_036259555.1 Solirubrobacterales bacterium | reverse complement strand
CCGGCGGCTACGGAACGCCTGCGGCGAAGCTGATCGACCAGAGGCGCAGGCCGGGGGAGGGACGAAGCGCCAGCGCGTGCGCTTCGTGGCGCGGGTGCTCCACGAGGGTGTAGAGCCCGGCGCCAGCGACCTCGACGGCCTCCAGCGACCTGCCGTCGAGCTCGACGGCGATATCGCCGTCGCCGTCGATGGTCGCGTACGCGCCGCCCGCCGCATACTCGGTCTCGAGCACGTTCGGGTCGTCCCCTTCGGTCCACGGCCGCTCCCAGGAGCCGCCGGGGAAGAGCTCGGGCGTCGGAGCCATCACGCGGGCGCTCGGACCATCGCTCGGTCGCAGCGGCGCCATCGGCGCCGGCAGCTCGCGGAGCGCGTCGAGCTCGCGCAGCTCCGCCTGAACCGCTTCCTCGGTGCCGAGGTAGTCGCCCTCACCGAAATGGAACCAGGTGAGGGCGCCGGCGCTGCGCCAGAGGAAGAGGCTCGGCCAGCCCTGGCAGCCGTACTCGTGCCAGAGGTCGCGCTCGGCGTCGATCGCGACGGGGAAGTCGATGCCGAGGCCGCGCACGCCGGTGCCGACCGCGTCGCGATCCGCGCCGAAGGGGAAGCGCGGCGACTGGATTCCGATCGTGGTCAGGCCCTTGCCGCGATAGCGGCGGTCCCACTCGGCCAGATAGGGCAGCGTCCGCACGCTGTTCAGCTGCGCGAAGTCGAAGAAGTGGACGAGGACCGGCCCGTCCGCGGTCAGCAGCGGCATCGCGCCGGGCGGCTCGCCCAACCACACGAGGCTCTCGGGAAAGTCGGGAGATGCGATGTCCTCGCGCTCCGGGCGCATCAGCGGTCGGTCACCATCGGGGGACGCGGACGTTATCCTGAGCGCCCCACCCACCGCCCGACCCCGAGGAGGCCCCCGTGAGCAACGACGTCTGGCAGAGGATTGAGCAGGCCCGCGCCCGCTGGAACGTGCTCGAGCACCCCTTCTACCAGCGCTGGTCGATGGGCGAGCTGAGCCGCGAGGAGCTTGCCGTCTACTCGGGGCAGTACCGCCACGCCACCGCCGCCATCGCTCGCCTCAGTGCCTCCGTCGCCGAGTCGGCGCCCGAGGCCGAGCGCGCCGAGCTGCGCCGCCACGCCGAGGAGGAGGAGGCCCACATCGCGCTCTGGGACGGGTTTGTCGAAGCGGTTGGTGGGGAGGTCGCGGCGATCCCGACTCCGGAGACCAAGGAGTGCGTCGACCGCTGGACCGCGGGCGGCGACCGGCTCGCGCAGCTCGTCCGCCTCTACGCGATCGAGAGCGGCCAGCCGGCGATATCCAAGACGAAGCGCGAGGGCCTCGCCGAGCACTACGGCGTCGAGGACGGACCGGGCAACGAGTACTTCCGGGTCCACGAGAAGGCCGACGTCGAGCATGCCGCCGAGGGGCGCTCGCTGATCGAGGCTCACCTCGCCGACGCCGACCCGGATGCCCTCGTCGCCGCCGCCGAGGAAGCCTTCAAGGCCAACTGGCGGCTGCTGGACGGTGTCACGGCGTAGCACCCGCACAGCGGTACCGCTCGCCACGAGCGGCCTTGTGCTGCTCGTGGCGCACGCCGTGGGCCTGCTCGGCTTCGTGCTGCCGGCGGTGCCGTTGCTTCTGCTTCTCGCCTCGCTGGCCTGGGGCGTGTACCCGGGCTGCGACGCGATCGTCCGGCTCGCCGAGCGGATCGGGGCCCGCCGGGGTCGCCCGCCGCTCACGCGACCGCGTCGCCCGGCCCGGAACTGGTCCTTCTCAGCCTCCGGCGGCCTCCTGATCGCCTTCTCGCGGGCCGAGCGCCCGCCTCCTCTCGCTCCCTAGCGGTTCGCGTTCCACCGCGCCCACGGGGGGCGTGGTTCGACCTCGCGCGCCCGGCGGCGTGCATCGAACGAAGGAGTGACCGATGGATTCGAAGGTTGGACGTGTCTCGCTGGGCCTGGTGGTCGTCGCTGCGGCGGTCGTGCTGTTCGTCGTGCTGCGGGGCGACGATGGCAAGAGTCCCTACGAACAAATGGAAGAAGAGCGCCTCGAGAAGACCGCCCCCCGGAACGACGGAGCCGACGACGGTAGTCGCGCCGAGGGCAGGCCGTCGCCGGCGGTGCCGACGATCGTCGTCCGCGCCGGCAAACCGGTAGGGGGCGTGCGGGAGCTCGACTTCGACGCGGGGGGGACGGTCCGCTTCGCGGTCCGTTCGAATACCGTCGACGAGTTGCACATCCACGGCTACGACGTCGAGCGGCAGCTGCCGGCCGGTCGCACCGTGAGGGTCGAGTTCCCGGCCAGCATCGAAGGGATATTCGAGGCCGAGCTGCACGGCAGCGGCGAGCAGATCGCGGAGCTGCGGATCAACCCGTGACGCTGCTGCCCTTCGCGCACGCTCTCGTCGCCCGCGAGGATCTGCCGATCCCCGCGTGGCTGTTCGCGTGGGGCGCCTCGATCGTCTTGATCGCCTCCTTTTTCGCGCTCTCGGTTGCCTGGCGAGAGCCGCGCTTCGAGGGCGATCGCTGGCGGGCCCTTGGGGCCGGGGTCTCCCGAGCGCTGCTCGGGGCCCCGCTCCAAGCCCTCTGCGGGGCAGTCGGGGTCTTCCTGCTGGGAGTGACCGTATACGCGGGGCTGGAGGGGACCACCGCCCCGGACCGGAACTTCGCGATCACCTTCGTCTTCGTCACCGCCTGGCTTGGCTTCCCGGTGTTGAGCGTGCTGCTGGGGGACGTCTTCCGGCCGTTCAACCCATGGCGGGCGATCGGCCGCGTGGTGGGTGGCGCCTTTGCCGCGATTGCGGGGGAGCAGCCGCGGCACCTCCCCTACCCGGAGCGGCTGGGCCGCTGGCCCGCCGCGGTTGGACTTGTCGCCTTCGTCTGGCTCGAGATCGTCTACGGGCCGAGCGGCGGCATCGCGGTGGCGCTCGCGCCCGACGACGCCGCCGTGGCGGTCCTCGCCTACACCGCCTACACGCTGACGATGATGGCGCTGTTCGGGGTCGAGAGGTGGTGCGAACGGGGCGAGATCTTCTCCGTCTACTTCGGCATGTTCGCCTCGCTCGGGGCCTTCGCCGCCCGCGACGGGCGCCTGGGCGCCCGCAAGCTGCTCTCGGCGGGTGGGGGCTGGGCGGTCCTTCCCGCCTCGGCCGCAGTCGTGATCGCTTCGCTGGGGACGACCGTCTTCGACGGCGCGCAGGAGGGGGGTCTGGAAGGGCCGATGGAGAGCGCCGGCGAATGGCTCGTCGACCTCGGGCTCGGCGAGGTGACCGCGACGCGGATCGCCGACACCGTCTTCATCCTGCTCTGTGTCGCGGCGATCTGGGCGGTATACGAGATCGGCGTGCGCGGGATGGCGAGCGTGCGCGGCGCTCCCTCGCTGAGTCGCTTGCGAACCGCCTTCGCGCACACCTTGATCCCAATCGCGCTGGCCTATCTGGTCGCCCACTACTTCAGCCTCTTTGTCTTCCAGGAGCAGGCCCAGTTCACCTATCTGCTCTCGGATCCGCTGGGCACGGGATCGGATCTCTTCGGCACGGCTTCGGGGGGCATCGACTATCGGGTCCTCAGTGCCAACGCCATCTGGTACGTGCAGGTCGGCGCACTGGTGATCGGCCACGTGGTCGGCCTCGTTCTCGCCCACGACCGCGCCACGGCGCTGTGGGGCGACTACCGCCAGGCCGCCCGCTCCCAGTACTGGATGCTGGCGGTCATGGTCGCCTTCACCTGCCTTGGGCTCTACCTGCTCTCCGTCGCGAACAGCTAACGCGGGACCGCGCGGCTGCTCCCCCGTTCCGCGGGACCGTGCGGCCGCTCTCTCGTTTCGCCCGTTCGTCCCCCGGGCATACTGGGCCCGAATGGCGACGCTTCTCCAATTCGCCCACGTGAGCCATTACCTCTGGGTGCTCTACGTGCCCCCGGTGCTGATCGTGCTCGGCTCGATCGCCTGGACGATGCGCGCCGAACGTAGGCGGCGCGACTAGTGCAGGCGCTGACGGCGCCGCTGCAGGACGTCCTGCTGGCGGCGCGGCAGGGGACCGCCCGCTCGACCGCGGACCACAGGCCCTGGCCTCCGCCGGACCGGTCCTGGCTAATGGGTCAGAGCTGGCTCGACCTGCTCTTCGCCCACTGGCGGGTCGACCCGGCGGTCCTCGTGGAGGTTCTGCCACCTGGCATGGAGCCCGAGACGATCGACGGCAGCGCCTGGATTGGGATCACGCCGTTCGAAGTCCGGGCGCTGCGCCTGCGGTTCACGCTGCCCGCCCCGCTGATCTCGTCCTTTCCCGAGCTGAACGTGCGCACCTACGTCACGGTGGACGGCAAGCCGGGCATCTACTTCCTCAGCCTCGACGCCGGCAGCCGCCTGGCCGTCCTTGCCGCTCGCCGCAGCTACCGCTTTCCCTACTTCCACGCCGCGATGTCGGTGCGCCGCCACGCCGAGTCGGTCGAGTACGGCAGCGAGCGCGATGCCGCTTCGGGCCCGCCGGCGCGCTTCGAGGCCGTCTACGCGCCCGCCGGCGAGCCGTTCGTCGCCGATCGGAGCAGCCTCGAGTGGAAGCTGACCGAACGCTATTGCGCCTACACGCTCGACGAGAGACGGCGCGTGCTCAGGGCCGAGATCCACCACCGTCCCTGGGAGCTGCAGCCGGCGACGGCGGAGATCGTCGAGAACACGATGACGGCGCCGTTCGGGATCGAGCTGGAGGGTGAGCCGCTGCTCCACCTGGCGCGACGGCAGGACGTGGTCGTCTGGCCGCACGAGATAGCGGCCAACGGGAACGGGTAGGGGGAGCCGCCGTGTTCCTCTTCTTCTCCAACCGGCTCGGCTGCGGCGGCTCGCTGCTCGTCTCGGCGATCGTGACGGTGGTCCTGCTCCTCCTCCTCGGCGTGATCGAACTGGGTTAGCGGACCCCCCGCCTCGTATCCTCAGCCGAGCGCGGACACACCGTGGCGAGCGCCGTCCTCGCGCTCGAAGAAGTCCCAGATCTCGACCACGTTGCCCTCGGGGTCCTCCAGGTAGAGAGAGCGGTCGCCCCCCTTGTGCGAGACCGGGCCTCGATGCTCGATCTGCCGGCCGCGCAACCGGGTCGCCAGCGAGTCGAGCCCGCCGGGAGTGCTAGAGAGGGCGAAGTGAACGTGTCGACCGCCTCGGTCGCCGTACTCCTTCTCGCCTGGGGACCAGATCCCGAGCCGGGTGTGGGTCCCGCAGGAGAGCCAGATCCGCTCGTCTTCGCGTGAGACCCGCTCGCAGCCGAGAAGGTCGACGTAGAAGCGGGCGAGACCGTCGGGGTCACGCGTCTCGAGCGTCATCTCGCAGATCCCGTCGATGCCGGTCCCCCCGCGGCGCTCATCGCGGGCGGGCGTGCGGCGGTTCGCCAGGGCGTGCCTGGCCCGCACCAGGAGGCTCGGGCGGCGCCTCATCCCGCGATACAGGTCGCCGGCTCCGCTTGGCTCCCAGATCGCGGCGCGGCCGCGGCCTCGCCCACCGCCGCGCTCGACGAGTCGCAGCGCGCCGCCCAGGGCCCGTTCGGCGAGTGGGCGCGCGGCGCGGTAGCCGGCCCGGGCGAGCGCCCACTCGCCGCCGACGGTCGCTCTCCTGGTGCGGCGCGCGACGCAGTCGTCGATTGCGATTGCCACCTCCTCCGGCCCATAGGGGAACGGAAACGAGGGCGGCAGGATCCCGTCGGCGCTGGCGACGTTGTCCCAGAACGGCGTGTCGACCGGACCCGGCTCGACAAGGGAGAGGGAGACGCCGGAGTCTTGCGCCTCGAGCTCGATGCGCAGCGTCTCGACGAAGCCGCGCACCGCGTGCTTCGCCGCCGTGTAGGCGGACATGCGGGGGAGGGGCAGGCCACTCGCCAGCGAGCCGACGACGACGAGCGAGCCGCCGCTCTCCTCGAGATGGGGCAGGGCCACGCGGACGGTGTCGACGATGCTGCGGAAGCTGACGTCCAGGACCCGGTCGAAGTCAGGCGCCGGCGTATCGCGGAAGCGGCCGTAGGTGGATGCCCCGACGTTCGCGACGGCCGCGTCGAGCCCGCCCAGCGCCTCGGCGGCGTCCCCGACAGCCGTCTCGAGCGCCTCGCGGTCGGTCACGTCGACCGGGTAGGCGAGGCAGCGGGCGCCGGCCGCGGCGGTGCGCTCCTGCGCTGCCCGCAGTCCCGCCTCCTTGCGGGCGAGGATCGCGACGCTGGCGCCGCGTTCCGCGAAACGGCACGCCGTCGCGAGTCCGATGCCGCTGGTTCCGCCGGTGATCAAGAGGCGCTGCTCGCCCACACGTTCGTCTACCCGCTGGTGGGGTTAGTCAGGCGCGAGCCCGCGGGTAGGCGAACGCCATGGCGGTGGTCGAGACCCACGTCGATGCCTCCTCCAGGCGCTGCTTCGAGGTGCTGAGCGACCCCCGCTCCTACGCCTACTGGGTGGTCGGCTCGCGTGAGATCCGCGCCGCCGACCCGGACTGGCCGGCGCCGGGGTCGAAGTTCCACCACACGGTCGCCGGCGGGCTCGAAGACCACACGGTCGTCGAGGAGGTCGAGCCGAACCGGCGACTGCGGCTGCGCGCCAAGGCGCGCCCCTTCGGGACCGCGTTCGTGACGGTGACGATGAACGACCAGAACGGCGGCAGCCTCCTCCGCCTCGAGGAGGAGCCGGCAGACCGCATGACCAAGCTCCTCTTCAACCCCGTCCTCGACCGCGTCCTGCACGTCCGCAACATCGGCTCGATCGAACGGCTGAAGCAGCTCGCCGAGGGCGAGGTGCCGATGCCGGCCGGGCCGCTGAACCGTTCGCCCCAAGAGGGCCCTTCGGACCCGGTGAGCGCGGGCGGCCGGGTCGCCGATCCGGTCGCCGGCTTCGGCCGCGGGTTCCTCGCGGGCCTGGGCGGGGGCGTCGCGATGAGCATCTCGACCTTCGCCGAGATGCGCCTCACCGGGCGCGGCCCGAGCAAGGTTCCCGCAGAGACGATGAAGCGGGTCTTCGGCATTCGCAAGCTGGGAGAGACGGCCGAGCGGCGCATGACCGCCGCCGCCCACTTCGCGGTGTCCGGGTTGATCGGTGCGGCGTGGGGGACGATCGCCGCGGCCGGCCTGCCGCGGCAGCTGCGGGCTCCCGTCCTCTACGCGCTGGCCGCGGCGCCGGACGCCGCCGCCGTCCCTGCCATCGGCTTGGCGCCGCCGCCCTGGCGCTGGACACCCGCTGACGTCGCCCGCACGGCAGGGCACCACGCCGTCTACACCGCTGTCACCCAAGCCATCTACAGCCGGCTCAAGAGGTAGTCGCGTGCCAGACGCGGTCGTGATCGGGGCCGGCCCGAACGGGCTCGTGGCGGCGAACCTGCTCGCCGACGCCGGCTGGGAGGTGCTGGTCCTGGAGGAGCAGGAGCGGCCGGGCGGCGCGGTGAAGTCCGGCGAGCTGACCGAGCCCGGCTTCGTCAGCGATCTCTTCAGCGCCTTCTATCCGCTGGCCGCGGCGCCCTCACCGCTGCGTGACCTGCGACTCGACGAGCACGGCCTGCGCTGGCGCAGGAGCCGGGTCGCGGTCGCCCATCCGGCCGCGGACGGCACCTGCCCGATCCTCTCCACGGACCTCGACGAGACCGCTGCGTCGCTCGACGCATTCGCCCCAGGCGACGGCGATGCCTGGCGCCGGCTCTACGAGGACTGGCTGCGGGTCAGCGACGAGGTGATGGCGATGCTGACCGGTGGCTTCCCGCCGCTTCGTCCCGCCGGGCGGCTGATGCGCGAGCTCGGTGCGCGCGGCACCCTGCGCATGGGGCGAATGGCCGTCCTCGGCGTCCGTCGCCATTCCGAAGAGACGTTCCGCGGCGCCGGCGGCGGACGCCTGCTCGCCGGCAACGCCCTGCACGCCGACCTCGCGCCCGAGCAGCCGCCCTCGGCCTTCTACGGCTGGGTCCTGGCCTCGCTCGGCCAGCAGGTCGGCTTCCCCGTTCCCGAGGGTGGCGCCGGAAGCTTGATCGAGGCGCTCGTCCGCCGGCTGCGCGCGCGCGGCGGCGAGGTGCGCTGCGGGGAGCGCGTCGAGGCGATCGTCGTTCGCTCGGGGCGAGCCGCTGGAGTGCGGGTCGCCGGCGGCGAGGAAGTCCCGGCCCGCCGGGCCGTGCTGGCCGACGTGGACGCGCCCCAGCTCTACCGGCAGCTCCTGCCCGGCGAGGCGGTGCCGAGTCGGGTGCGCGCCGATCTCGAGAGCTTCCAGTTCGACAGCGCCACCGTCAAGGTCGACTGGTCACTCGACGGCCCGATCCCGTGGGCCGTTCCCGAGGCGCGCCTTGCCGGGACGGTTCACGTCGCCGACGACATGGACCACCTGACCCGCCACTGCGCCGAGCTGGCCATGCACCTGATCCCGGCCCGGCCCTTCCTCGTCCTCGGTCAGTACGCCCCGGTCGACGAGACCCGGATGCCCGCGGGCAAGGAGGTCGCCTGGGCCTATACCCATGTCCCCCAGCGCTGCGCCGGCGACGCGGCCGGGCGGCTGAGCGGACGCTGGGATCGCGACGACGTGGACGCCTTCGCCGAGCGCGTCGAGGACGAGGTCGAGCGGCTGGCGCCGGGTTTCAAGTCGCTGATCCGCCGCCGCCACGTCTTCGGCCCGCACGACCTGCAGGCGGCTGATCGCAACCTCGTCAACGGCGCCCTCAACGGCGGCACCTCGCAGATCCACCAGCAGCTCGTCTTCCGGCCGATTCCCGGTTGGGGGCGACCCGAGACGCCGGTCAAGCGGCTCTATCTCTGCTCCTCGGCGATCCATCCGGGCGGGGGCGTGCATGGCGCGCCCGGCGCCAGCGGCGCGCGCGCGGCATTGGGCTGGGACCGAGCGCGGCGGGGAGCGTCGGTCGCCGTGCCCGCCGGCATCGGTGCCGCCGCCCTTGCCGCCGGGTTGAGGCGCGCCCGGCCGGGTAGCCGCCACTGACAGGTGGAGAACCCGGTCCTACACCGCGCCGTAACCGAGCTCGGCGAGAACGAGGCGCTCGATCCGCCCGCGCGCAAGCTGCTCGACGTCGCGCACCGGGCGATCCGGCCGGGGCGACTGCGCGACGCGCTCAGCGGCACCTTCCTCGGCCACGCCCTGCACCCGCTGATGACCGACTTGCCGATCGGCTCGTGGACGAGCGCCCTGGTGCTCGATGCGGTCGGTGGTCGCGGCCGCGAACCGGCTGCGCGCAAGCTGATCGGTGCGGGCATCCTGGCGTCGCTGCCGACCGCCGTCACCGGGGCGGTCGAGTGGGCCGACAGCGCCGACGGGCGGGCCAGCACGCGACGGGTTGGCATCGTCCACGCCGCGGCCAATGTGACGGCGCTCGGCCTCTTCAGCGCCTCCTACCTGGCACGACGCCGCGGTCGCGCCGGCCGCGCGGCGGCTCTTGCCGGAGGCGCGGCGCTGGCAGTCGGCGGCCACCTCGGCGGCCACCTCTCCTACGTCAACGGCGAGGGAGTCGCGGTGACGACCTTCGAATCGGGGCCCCGCGAGTGGGCGCCGACGGTCTTGGCGACCGAGCTCCTGGAGGGCCGCCCGGCCTGTGCGACGGTGGGTGGCGTGCCCGTCTTCCTGATCCGCCAAGGCGATCGCGTGCACGCACTCGCCAGCCGCTGCAACCACCGCGGCGGGCCGCTGCACGAAGGCGACGTGAGCGACGGCACCGTGACCTGTCCCTGGCACGGCAGCGTCTTCCGACTCGCCGACGGAAATCTCGAGCGTGGGCCGGCCGCCTCGCCGCAGCCGGCCTACGAGACGCGGATCAGCGACGGCCGGGTCGAAGTGCGGCAGGTCACCGACCCGACTCCCTGAGGCTGCCGGACTCGGTCGGGGGAAGCAACCGTCCGCGCTCCCATCCGTAGCCCCGCTCGGCGAGCTGCTCGCGCAGCCGGATCAGCGCCAGGTCCTTGGCCTTCGCCTCCAGCATCACGTCGAAGTCGAGGCCCGCCGCCGGCCCCCGCAGGAACGCCTCGAAGCCAATCGGGTCGATCAGGTCGGCGTGGGCGCGTAGCGGCGGCAGCACGATGCGTCGCTCGACCCGTCGCCCCCTGCGCACCTTGCGCTCCTCGACCGCGGTCCGCGGCGACGAGTAGTGAACCTTGGGAGCGACGACTTTCGGCCAGGTGGTGAGCGCCAACCGCAGCGCCTCAGAGGCCGGGATCCACGCGGGATCGTGACAGGCGTGGTGGTGGGCGTCCCAGACGACGCGCAGCCCGCTGCGCTCCGATAGCCGGAGCACGTCGGCCAGTCCGAAGCGGCGGTCGTCGTTCTCGATCGCGAGCCGCTCACGTGCGGCCTCGCTCAGCAGCTCGAGGCCGGCGACGAAGCGATCCAGCGCCGCCTCAGTTCCGCCGGCGCCGCCGCCGACGTGGAGGACCACGACCGCCTCGGCGTCGAGCCCCATCGCGTCGAGCACCGAGGCCTGGAGCTCGAGGTCCAGCGCCGCCGCCCGGCGGACCTCCGAGTCCTCCGAGTTGAGCACGACGTACTGGCCGGGATGGAAGGAGAGCCGTAGATCCGCCGCCCGCGCCCGCTCGCCCAGCGCTGCCAGCTCCCCGGCGCATTCCTCGACCTGCCCGCGGAACTGCGGCATCTCGGGATGACTGCCGTAGGGGACGAGGCCCGAGGCCAGCCGGTACATCCGCACGTCTTCGGCTTCCAGGTAGTCGAAGATCGCTGCCAGCCGCGCCAGCGAGAGCCGCAGGTGCGGTTCAGATTGCCAACGCCGCGTGTCGTGTGACGGCAGCCCACCGCCGCCGAGCACCTTTACCGCGAAGCCGAGCCGATAGGGCACCTACCGGGACTACCCGGCACCGCGACGCCTCCGTGCCGCGGCGGGTGCGGAGAACCGCTAGAGGATCTCGGCGAGGCGCCGCTCGAGGGCGGCGGAGACCTGTTCGCGGACCGGGCCCTCGGCAAGCCGTTCGACCAGGGACTCGAGGAAACCCTCGACGATCAGCTGCTTCGCGTCGGCCGCTTCGAGGCCGCGCGAGGTCAGGTAGAAGAGCTGGTCGCGGTCGATCTGGGCGACAGCGGCGGCATGGGTGCAGCGAACGTCGTCGGCTTCGATCTCGAGCCCCGGGATCGCGTCGGCGTGGGCGTCTGGGGAGAGCAGCAGGTTGCGGCTCTCCTGGAAGGCGTCGGTCTGCTGGGCGCCCGGGTCGACCCGAATCATCCCGCGCCAGACCGCCGTTGCGCCTTTGGCGAGCACGCCGCGGAAGGCGAGGTCGGAGTTGGTGTTTGGCGCCGCGTGCTCCTGGGTCGTGTCGTAGTCGATGTGCTGACCGGCCCCGGCTGCGTAGCCGCCGGTGACCCGCGCCTCCGAGCCACGGCCGGCGAGGTTGGTCTCCATCCGCACCTTGCCGCGGCCGGAGCCGAACCCGAGCGCCGTCCAGTCGAGGCGACCGTCGCGCTCGACCTTGGCCCGCTGGGTCGAGAAGATCCAGGCTCGCTCGGAGATGTCCTGGCTGGCGACGTAGCGCAGGGTCGCGCCCTGGCCGACGTGCAGCTCGACCACGGAGTTGAGCAGCGCATCCGTCTCGTCGCCGACCGAGCCGCAGTGCTCCCAGACCTCCGCCTCGGCGCCCTCCTCGAGGACGATCAGCGTGCGCCAGAAGACGGCGGTCCCGCTCTCGTCGACGGGCACCCGCACCTCGATCGGCTCGGCGACCTTGACGCCGGCCGGCACGTGGACGAGCACGCCGTCCTGCCAGGCGGCGTCGTTGCGGGCGACGAAAGGATCGTCGCCCGGAGCCAGCCCGTACAGCCGTCCCTCGACCAGGTCCGGGCGCGACTCGACCGCCTCGGCGAGCGGCAAGACCGTTGCCCCGTCGGCCGCCCCCAGCGCCGCGCCGGCCGGCGCGGGCTCGTAGGCGTCGAGATCGAGTTGCGAGAGGTCGGTGAATTCCCACCCCTTCGCCTTCTGGTCCGGCAAGGGGGGAAGTGGTGGGGTGGAAACGGTCATTGGCGCGGTTGGGAAGGTGCCTGGCAAGGACTGGGCCGGGGGGCAGTGCCTCGCGCGACCCCCGGCCACGGACGCAGCCCAGGGGCCTTCCCGGGCCGCCAATCAGCCAATGCTTCCCTCCATCTGCAGCTCGATGAGCCGGTTCAGCTCGACCGCGTACTCCATCGGCAGCTCCTTGGTGACCGGCTCGATGAAGCCGTTGACGATCATCTTTGAGGCCTCCTCCTCGTCGAGACCGTGGCTCTGCAGGTAGAAGACCTGCTCGTCGCCGATCTTGGAGACCGTCGCCTCGTGGCCGACGTCGGCGTCGTTCTCGTCGATCCGGATCGTCGGGTAGGTGTCCGAGCGCGAATCCTCGTCGAGCAGCAGCGCGTCGCAGACGACTTTCGAACGCGATTCGCTCGCCCCGTCGGCGACCTCGAGCAGGCCGCGATAGGTGCTGCGGCCGCCGTCCTTGGAGATCGACTTGGAGAAGATCGAGGAGGAGGTGCGCGGGGCGCCGTGGATGATCTTGCCGCCGGCGTCCTGGTGCTGGCCCTGGCCGGCGAAGGCGATCGAGAGGATCTCGCCGTGGGCTTCCTGCCCCAGCAGGTAGATCGACGGGTACTTCATCGTCAGTTTGGAGCCGAGGTTGCAGTCGACCCATTCCATCGTCGCCTTCTCCTGCGCGACGGCGCGCTTGGTGACGAGGTTGTAGACGTTCTGCGACCAGTTCTGGACGGTCGTGTAGCGCACCCGGGCGCTCGGCTTGGCCATGATCTCGACCACCGCCGAGTGCAGCGAGTCGGTCGAGTAGACCGGCGCCGTGCAGCCCTCGATGTAGTGGACGTCGGAGCCCTCCTCGGCGATGATCAGCGTCCGCTCGAACTGGCCCATGTTCTCGGTGTTGATCCGGAAGTAGGCCTGCAGCGGCATCGCGACCGAGACGCCGGCCGGCACGTAGACGAAGGATCCGCCCGACCAGACGGCCGAGTTGAGCGCCGCCAGTTTGTTGTCGTTGGGCGGGATGATCGTGGCCCAGTACTCGCGGACCAGGTCCTCGTGCTCGCGCAGCGCCGTATCCATGTCGGTGAAGATCACGCCCTGGGCCTCGAGCTTCTCGTTCACCTGGTGGTAGACGACCTCCGACTCGTACTGGGCCCCGACCCCGGAGAGGAATTTGCGCTCGGCCTCGGGGATGCCGAGCCGGTCGAAGGTGTTCTTGATGTCCTCGGGGACCTCGTCCCAGTCGCGGCTTTTCTTTTCGGAGGCGCGGACGAAGTAGTGGATGTCTTCGAAGTCGATCTGGTCGAGGTTGCCGCCCCATTGCGGGGTCGGGCGGCTTTCGAAGTGCTCGAGCGCCTTCAGCCGGAAGTCGCGCATCCACTGCGGCTCGTCCTTGTACTCGGAGATCGATTCGACGACTTCGCGCGAAAGCCCCTTGGGGGCTTTGTAGGCGTAGCCGGTCTCGGGATCGCTGAAGCCGAACTTCTCCTTGTAGTCGGCGTTGATCCCCGCCAGCTCTCTTTTCTCTGCGACTGCCTCGGGCGTTGCCATGGCGTCAGACCTCCAGGACGATGGTGTCGTCCACGACGGTCGTCGCGAACGTACGCACGGGAGCATAGGCGGGGAGGGTCTTCGGCCTGCCGCTGCTCAGGTCGAAGAGCGAGCCGTGGCGCGGGCACTCGACCGTGCAGGCGGCTGCGTCGAACTCGCCCTCGGCAAGCGGGCCGTCGTCGTGCGAGCAGCGGTCCTCGATCGCGTAGATCGTGCCGTCGCAGTTGAAGATGCCGATCTTGTCGCCCTCGTGCTCGACCAGGCGCATCTGGCCGGGCGGCAGCTCGGCGAGCGGGCAGACTGGGATGGACGTTCCTGCGGTGTCCTGCATGAGGGGCTCTGCTCCTTCGACGGTCGGCGCTTTCGCCTTGCGCTCTTTGCGAGGCACAACCTCTGTGGCTTCTATGTGGCCCCGCCTCGCTAGTGCGGGTTGAAACGTAATCCTACTTCTACAGTCGGATTTTAGCGGGCGCCGAAGACCCGCCGGTTGTTGGCCACGCTATGCGTCCTCAACTAACGGCGGGTCGATGAATTTCGCAACGAGTCCGGGTCTCTAGGGTTGAAACGGCCTTCAAACGAGAGGAGCAACGATGCCGACGAAGACGACCCATGCCCCCGGCACCTTCTGCTGGATCGACCTGGGGACCCCCGACCAGGACGCCGCCGGCGAGTTCTACGGAGTGCTCTTCGGCTGGGAGCAGCAGGAGGACGAGAACGCGGAGCAGACGGGCGGCTACCGGGTCGCCACCCTTCGCAACCAGGCGATCGGCGGTGTGATGAAGGTGATGCAGGAGGGCCAGCCTCCCGCCTGGTCGGCTTACGTCTGCGTCGAGGACGTCGATGCGACGGTCGCCAAGGCGAAGGAGGCGGGAGGCAACGTCATGTTCGAGCCGATGAGCGTCCTCGACTACGGCCGCATGGCCTTCATCGTCGACCCGACCGGCGCCGCGCTCGGCCTCTGGCAGCCGGGCCGCAACAAGGGCGCGGAGATCGTCAACGAGACCGGGGCGATGAACTGGCACGAGCTGAACACGCGCGACGTTCCGACGGCCAAGGAGTTCTACGCGGATGTCTTCGGCTGGTCCTACGAAGACAGCGAGTTCGAGGGAGCCGGCGCCTACACGGCGATCAAGCTGGGAGACCAGACGGTGGGGGGCATGCTCGACGTCACCGAGCGGGTCCCGCCCGAGGTCCCCGCCCACTGGCTCGTCTACTTCGGGGTCGAGGATGCCGACGCGACGGTCGAGACGGCGAAGCGGAACGGCGGCGAGATCCCGGCCGGCCCCTTCGAGATTGCCGAAGTGGGTCGTATCGCCGTCGTCAAAGATCCCTGGGGTGCCTGGTTCGCCGTGATCCAGCCGGACCCCGCAATGTCACGGGGCGCCTGAACCACTCGGCCCAGAGCGTCCTCGGCCGTCGGCCTAGAGGGCCGTCGCCTCCGCCGGGTCGCCCTGCTCGCCCTCGTCCTCCCATTCGGCCGCTTGGCCGAGACTGGCGCTCTTCACCACCTTGAGGCCGAGCATCGCGCACTTCATCCGCGTCGCGGATATCTCGATCCCGAGCAAGTCGAGGACGAAGTCCTTGGGCAGCCGCAGCAGCTCCTCGCGCGTCTTGCCGACCAGCTCATCGGTGAGCAGCGAGGTGGCGGCGGTCGAGATCGCGCAGCCCTGGCCCTCGAAGGCGACCTCCGCGACGCGGCCGTCCTCGTCGAGTCGAAGCGTCACGTGCTGCTCGTCGCCGCAGAACGGGTTGGAGTCCTCGAACTCGAGGTCCGCCTCGTCGAGGCGGCCGAAGTTGTGCGGCCGCTTGTAGTGCTCGAGGATCTGCTCTCGGTACAGCTCGTCCATCAGAGGCCGAAGACCTTCTGCGCGTCGCGGAGACCGTCGACGAGGCGGTCGATCTCCTCCGGGACCGTATGGACGGCGAAGCTGGCCCGCGCGGTCGCCGGGACGCCGAGCCGCTCCATCAGCGGCTGGGCGCAATGGTGGCCGGCGCGCACCGCGACCGCGTGGCGGTCGAGAATCTCGGAGACGTCGTGGGCGTGGACGCCCTCCAACTCAAAGGAGACGGGCCCGATCCGCTCCTCTCCGGCCGACGGTCCGAAGACGCGCAGCCCCTGCACCTCGGCGAGGCGCTCCAAGGCGTAGGCGGTGACCTCGCGCTCGTGGGCGAGGACCGCGTCCATCCCGATGCCCCCGAGCCAGCGCAGCGCCGAGGCCATGCCGATCGCCTGGGCGATCGCCGGCGTCCCCGCCTCGAAGCGGGCCGGAGGATCGGCGTAGGTCGTGCGCTCCTTGGTGACCTTGCGGATCATCGAGCCGCCGCCGAGGAAGGGCGGCATCTCCCCCAGCAGCTCGAGCCGGCCCCAGAGCGCCCCGATCCCGGTCGGCGCATACAGCTTGTGACCGGTGATCGCGTAGAAGTCGACGCCGAGTGCCGCCAGGTCGAGCGGCAGCTTCGGGGCCGCCTGGGCGCCGTCGGCGAGCACCAGCGCGCCGGCCGCGTGGGAGAGGCGCGCGATTTCCGGCAACGGGTTCTCGGTCCCGAGCACGTTCGAGACGTGCGTCACTGCCACCAGTTTCGGTTCCCGCTCGAGCAGCGCCTCCAGTGCCGTCATGTCCAGCCGCCCCTCGTCGGTCACCGGGACCCAGTCGATCTCCGCTCCGACCCGCTCGGCGAGCTGCTGCCAGGGGACGACGTTGGAGTGGTGCTCCATCTCGGTGAGCACGATCCGGTCGCCGGCGCGCACGTTGGCGTCGCCCCAGGCACGCGCCACCAGGTTGATCGCCTCGGTCGCGTTGCGGACGAAGACGACCTCGCGCCGGTCGGCGGCGCCGATGTGGTCGGCGACCGTCGCCCGCGCCCCCTCGTAGGCTGCCGTCGCCTCGGCCGACATCGTGTGGGCGCCGCGATGGACGTTCGAGTGGTGGGTGCGCTCGTAGCGGTCCACCGCCTGGATCGAGGCAAGGACTCGCTGGGCACTTGCGCCGCTGTCGAGGTAGGCGACCGGCCGCCCGTTCACTTCCCGGGCCAGCGCTGGAAAGGAGGCGCGCAGCTTCTCCGCGTCGAGCGCTTTCGCGGCGACCGTCACCGGGACGCGCCCCTCATAAATGCTTCGCGCGGGCTCCGGTCGCGGATCATCAGACTGCGACGCTCCCTCCGTCCGCGCTCGCGGCCACCTCCTCGCGGATCCAGCCGTAGCCCTTCGCCTCGAGCTGTTCGACCAGCTCCGGGCCGCCCTCCTTGACGATTCGGCCCTCGAACATCACGTGCACGGAATCCGGCTTCACCATGTGGAGGATGCGCTGGTAGTGGGTGATGATCAGCACGCCCATGTCGGGGCCGGCGAACTTGTTGACGCCTTCGGCGACGACGCGCAGCGCGTCGATGTCGAGGCCCGAATCGGTCTCGTCGAGGACCGCGATCTCCGGTCGCAGCAGCGCCAGCTGCAGCAGCTCCATCCGCTTCTTCTCGCCGCCCGAGAAGCCGTCGTTGAGGTAGCGGCTCGAGAAGTCTTTCGGGATGTTCGCCAGCTCCATCGCCTCCTGGGCGACTTTCGCGAACTCTTTGATCTTGATCTCCGGCTCGCCCTGTGCCTCGCGCCGCGCGTTGAGGATCATCCGCAGGTACTTGCTGACCGACACGCCGGGGATCGCCACGGGGTACTGGAAGGCCATGAAGAGGCCGGCGCGCGAGCGCTCGTCGGGATCGGCCTCGGTCATGTCCTCGCCCTTGAAGACGATCGAGCCCTCGGTCACCTCCAGCGAGGGGTGGCCCATGATCGCGTTGGCGAGCGTCGACTTGCCGGAGCCGTTCGGGCCCATCAGGGCGTGGACCTTTCCTTTCTCGACGTCGAGGTCGAGGCCGCGGAGGATCTCCTTGCCCTCGGCGCTCACGTGCAGGTTGCGTATCTCCAGCTCAGCCATGCTTCTCCGTTCTTGGGTTTGCGTTCCGGTCAGGCGGCGCTGCCGACGGGCGGCGCCTTTTCGGCGGTGCCGCCGGCGAACTCGACCAGCTCGGCCAGCGTCGTACCGGCCAGCGCCTTGGTGACGCCGCCCTGCACTCGGGTCCAGAGCAGCTTGGTCGCGCAGGCATGGTCGCCGTCGCTTTCGTGCGAGCAGAGGACCTTGCCCTCGGGAGTCTCGTGGAAGCACTCCATCGGCGCGATCTGCCCTTCGAGCGCCTCGACCACGGTGTCGAGGGTGATCTCGTCGGCCGGCTTGGCGAGGCTGTAGCCGCCGTGGGCGCCGCGGGTCGAGGTGACCAAACCGGCGCGGCGCAGCCTGGCGACGAGGTGCTCGAGGTAGGAGAGCGGTAGGCGCTCGGCCTCGGCGACGGCGCTCAGCGAGACCGGCTTCGAGCCGGGCTGTCGCCCCAGCGCAACCATCAGGCGCACTCCGTACTCAGCCTTCGTCGAGAACAGCATCGATTAAATCCTACTGAAGCGGTCGGTTATGGGTTCAACGCCGCTGGCGGCTGACCGGCCTATGCGGACGCGGACTCGGTCGCCGGATCCTTGCCGAGCGCGACGTGCGCGCGACTGTCGGCACCGCGGATCAGGACCAGCGTCAGGACGAAGCCGAGCAGCGCGATCCCGGCACCGCCTAGGAAAGCGGCCTGGAAACCCTCGTTCAGAGCGTTCGCCGAGGGGACGGCGCCCGTCGTCAGATCCTCGGTCCGCGAGGTCGCGACGGTCGCGAGCACCGCGAGCCCCAGCGCGCCGCCGATCTGCTGCGAGGTGTTGATCAGCCCACTAGCCAGCCCCGCCTCGCTCTCCTCGACGCCGGAGACCGCAGCGATCGTGGTGGTGACGAAGGCGAAGCCGAGACCGGCGGCGGCAAACAGCGACGGAAAGAGGATGTCGGTGAGGAAGCCGCCGCCGACCGAGACGCGGCTGAACCAGACGAGGCCGATCACGATGAAGAGCAGGCCGGTTGCCAGCACCGGCTTGTAGCCGATCCTCGTGACGAGCTGCGACGCCCCGCCGGCCGAGGCCATGATGAGCAGCGCCAGCGGCAGATAGGAGAGCCCCGCGTGGATCGCGCTGTAGCCGAGCACCTGCTGCATGTAGAGCGAGATGAAGAAGAACATCGAGAAGAGCGAGGCGCCGATCAGCAGCCCGACGACGTTGGCGCCGGTGAGCGTGCGGATGCGGAAGATCGAGAAGGGAACGAGCGGCTTTGCGGTGCGCAGCTCGATTGCTACGAAAGCCGCCAGGAGCGCCGCGGAGAGCGCGAGTAGGCCGACCGTCTGAGTGGAGCCCCAGCCGGCGTCGTTGGCGTCGACCAGGGCGTAGACGAGGATCGAGAGGGCGGCGGTGATCGTCACCGCCCCGGCGACGTCGAAGACCCGTTTCTCGGCCTCGGCGCGGGTTTCGGCGATCAGGCGGGGGGAGAGGAAGAGGGCGATCAGGCTGACCGGCACGTTCACCCAGAGCACCCACTCCCAACCGAGCCCGTCGGTGAGGATGCCGCCGAGCAGGACGCCCGCGGCGCCGCCCGATCCGGCGACCGCGCCCCAAACGCCGAGCGCCTTGTTGCGCTCGGCGCCGTCGCTGAAGGTGGTGGTGACGATCGAGAGCGCCGCCGGCGAGATGATCGCGGCTCCGAGGCCTTGGGCGGCGCGGGCTGCGATCAGCTGACCCTCCGTGGCGGCGAAGCCGGCCAGCAGCGAGGCGAGGGCGACTATGCCCAGCCCGACCATGAAGACGCGCCGCCGGCCGAGCAGGTCCGCAAGCCGCCCGCCGAGCAGCAGGAAGCCCCCGAACGTGAGCACGTAGGCGTTGACGACCCAGGAGAGGTTCGCCTGCGAGAAGTCGAGAGCGTCGCCGATCGAGGGCAGCGCCACGTTGACGATCGAGGCGTCCAGGACGACGACGAACTGCGCGGAGCAGAGTAGGACGAGGGCCTGCCAGCGCTTCTCCTGGAACTCTTGCGGGGCGGTCATCGAGCGGCCCCAGTCAATCAAAACCGGGGCGTCTGCCTCAAGGCTCGATCAGGCCGCGGCGGATCGCGTAGCGGACCAGCTCGACCCGGTCCCTCATGCCGAGCTTGCGCATCGCGCTCCCGCGGTGGTTCTCGACCGTCTTCTCGGAGAGGTGCAGGATCGCCGCGATCTCCCTGGTCGTGTGCGCCTCGGCGACCAGCTTGACGATCTCCTCCTCGCGCGGCGTCAGCTCCTCCTCGCCGGTCGAGCCGCGCTCCAGCAGGTCGCGAATCAGGGATCGCTGCGCCTCCGGCGTGAGGAAGGGCTCGCCCCGCTCGACGGCCCGGATCGCCTCCAGCAGCTCGGTATCGGCCTGCGCCTTGAGCACGTAACCCGAAGCGCCAGCCTTCAGCGCCTCGAACAGGTAGCGCTCGTCGTCGTGCATCGAGAGGATCAGCACGGCGACCTCGGGCGCCTGCGCGCGGATCTCACGGGTCGCCTGCAACCCGGTCAGTTTCGGCATCCGCACGTCGAGAATCGCCAGGTCGGGCCGCTCCCGGATCGCCAGCTCCCGCGCCTCCGCCCCGTCGGCGGCCTCGCCCACGACCTCGATGTCCGGCTGCCGCTCCAATAGCAGTCGCAGCCCAGACCGCACGATGCCGTGATCGTCCGCAATGAGGACCTTCATCGCCCCAAGTCTCCCAGCGGAGGGGAGAGACAGCTCGGTGGGCGACTTATCCGTCAGATGAGCGGAAAAGTCGCCCCGCCGGACAGGCTGATTGCCGAGGTGGCGGCCCGGCGGCGGGGTGTCGCCTCCATCGCGCAGCTCCGTCGACTCGGCGTCACGGACGACGCGGTTCGGTCGCGAGTTCTTGCCGGTCGCCTGCACCGGGTCCATCGTGGCGTTTACGCGGTGGGTCATCACGGGCTCTCCGCTCGACAGGTGAACGAGGAACCGGAGCTGGTTGCCGCGACGTTGGCGGCCGTTACGCAGGCGGGACGGTCGTCGGAGCCGTGAGCCTGACAGCCGTGCCCTCCTCCGGTCGCGACTCGATCGTCAGCTCGCCGCCGACCGCAAGCGCTCGCTCGCGCATCCCGGCGATCCCCAGCCCTCGCTCCGATTGATCGAAGGGAAAGCCGCGACCGTCGTCGCGCACCACCAGCTCGACCTCGTCGGGGCCGCGCCGCAGCCGCACGCTTACCCGCTCGGCGTCGCTGTGGCGGGCGGCGTTGGTGAGCGCCTCTTGGGCGACGCGATAGAGCACCAGCTGGACGTCGTCGGGAAGATCGGAGAACTCGCCGTCGGATTGGAGCTCCGCCCTCGTCCCGCCCGACCGCAGTTGCTCCACCTGTCCGGTGATCGCCGCGACGAGCCCGTGGTCGTCGAGCGCCGTCGGTCGCAGCTGGCGAGCCAGCGAGAGCAGCTCGAGCATCGCCTGGTTGGCGACGGACTTGGTCTCGTCCAGTTCTCGGGCCAACTCTGGCGGCGCCTGCTCGCGCAGCGCCTCGAGCCGCAGCAGGAGACCGGTCAGCGACTGGTTGACCTCGTCGTGCAGGTCACGGGCGACGCGGGCGCGCTCTTGCTCCTGGGCTCGCAGGGCGGCGCCGCCGGCCCGCCGCCGCTCCGCCTCCAGCCGCCGCATCATCCGCAGGAAGGCCAGCTCGAGCCGCGCCACCTCCTCGGTCTCTGCGACCCCGTCGAGCGAGTTGGGCACGACCGGACCGGGTCGGCTGAGGTCAACCTTCTCCATGTCCTCGACGAGCTTCTCCAGCGGCGCAAAGCGACGCAAGACGAGGAGGAGGTTGACTGCGAGGGCCGCCGCGACGACCGCGAGGGCGACGATTACCAGGGTCGTCACAGGGCGAGAATAGGGGTTGGCCCCTATAGGGAAATCGCCCAGGTCGGGCAATACTCACGAGGAAGCGGCAAACTCGACGAGGAGCGAACGAGATGACCACCACCAGAGAGTCAACCTTCGGCGCAACCCTGCGGACCACGATCCTGCTGGCATCGCTGTCGGGACTTTTCGTCCTGATCGGCTTCCTGATCGGCGGCTCCTCGACCGCGCTGCTCTTCCTGATCGGGGCGGCCGTGATGAACATGGGCTCGTACTTCTTCAGCGACAAGCTGGCGCTGAAAATGAGCGGCGCCAAGCCGATCGACGAGTCCGAAGCGCCCCGGCTGTACCAGATCATGCGTGAACTGACGACGCGCGCCAGCCTGCCGATGCCACGCCTCTACATGATCCCCCAGGAGCAGCCAAACGCCTTCGCGACCGGCCGCAACCCCAAGCACGCGGCGGTTGCCGTCACCCAGGGAATCACCAAACTGCTCTCCGAGGACGAGCTGCGGGGCGTGCTAGCGCACGAGCTCGCGCACGTAAAGCACCGCGACATCCTGATCCAGTCGGTGGCGGCGACGATCGGGGCCGCGATCACCTACCTCGGCTACATGCTGATGTGGTTCGGCGGCGGCGACGAGAACGACTCGCCGCTGGGCATCGTCGCCATGCTGGCGATGGTCCTGCTGGCGCCGATCGCGGCGACGATCATCCAGCTCTCGATCTCGCGCCAGCGCGAGTACGCGGCCGACGCCGGCGGTGCCGCGATCACCGGCAACCCCGAGTCGCTGGCCAGCGCGCTGCTCCGTCTCGAGCAGGGAGCCGCGGCGATTCCGATGCAGGTCAACCAGGCGGCCGAGCCTCTCTACATCGTCAAGCCGTTCCGCGGCGGTGGGTTCACCAGCCTTTTCTCGACCCACCCTCCGATCGAAGAGCGCGTCCGGCGCCTGCGCCAGATGCGTCCGTCGCTGTAGCCCTTCGCCCCGCAGCCGGCGTCAGCGCGTGGCGCTGGCGGCGGCTGCGGCGGTCCCAGGCGTCTCGAAGGCGATTGTCCCGGCGACCAACCGCATCGCCGACGGTTCCTTGGCGCGGCCGAGCCGATCCGTGGCTTCGGCTTCGATCCGCCTCAGCTCTTCGTTCCAGGCGGCCTGACGTCTCGCCAGCTCCTGCCGCCCTTGCTCGTCGAGCTCCAAGGTCGTCCAGGCGAGCGCTTGCTCATCGTCGGCGTTGAGGGCGCCTGCGTTCAGGGCCCTTGCGGCCTCGGCGATCAGGCCTCGCCAGGCGAGTACCGCCGCGCCCTCCGAGCGCCTCGACCGGTAGTAGTGCTCCACGGCGCCGCGGCGTTTCGCGGTGGCAGTGAGCTCCACGCATGCCGCCTTCTCCAGGCACTTGACGTGGTAGGTGACGTCGCTCAACGTCTCTCCCAGCTCCGCGGCGAGTTCCTTCGGGCTCGCGACGCGGTCGCGGAGAATGCGAATGATCTCGATCCGGATCGGGTGCGAGAACGGACGCAGCAGCCGGTCGCCGCTGCCGCTGCGGCGCCTTCGGTTGCGCGGCGCGACGTCGACCGCTTGAGATTCCCGTGCCATTCGGGGCGACCCTAATCACAGGCCGGTTGGACGGGCAAGAAAAAAGCGCTTAGCGACTATGCTTGATCTGGTTGACGCGGGTGTGGTGGACACCCGCCGCTTTTGCGATTTGGCGCTCCGAATATCCCTGCTCGACCGCCTGTCGAATCAAGTGGTCTCGCTCCGGATAAAGCGCTTCTGTGCGGCGGATTTCGTCTCTTATTCGTCGGAGGCGGGGCAGCGGGTTCTCGCCTGCCACTCGATCTCCTCAACCCTTCGGGGCGGCCTCCTTGTAGCCATTGCCATCCTGGTTAGCACAAGCTGGATGCTCGAACGACTGTGAGTGGCGCGACGGCGGCGGGCCCGCCCATGGCGTGGGCCGCCATGGCCAACGTCCCTGGAAGAGTTGGGACACCGACCCCGTTCGCTCGCTATACTTTTTGAAGTAAAAGCTGATCCGGATTAGGGGATTTGATCGAGCGATGGCGCCTGAGACTCAGACCAAGCAGCAGATCGACGAGATCGAGCCATTCGAGGCGGCGCAGGAGGTCGAGGGCGGCGACGTCGTCCTGATCGACACGCGCGAGCCGCACGAGTTCCAGGAGGCGCGGATCGAGGGGGGCAAGCTGGTTCCGCCGGGCCTGCTCGCCGAGGAGATCGAGTCGAAGGCCCCCGACAAGTCGGCCCGCACCATCCTCTATTGCCGCAGCGGCAACCGCTCCTACAAGGCTGCGGAGCAGATGCAGGCGCTCGGCTACGAGGACGTCGCGTCGATGGCGGGCGGGATCCTCGCCTGGCAGGAGCAGGGGCTGCCGGTCGTCGCGACCGAGGGCATGACCCCCGAGCAACGCGACCGCTACTCGCGCCACACGCTCCTGCCCGAGGTCGGCGTCGTGGGTCAGCTCAAGATGCTGAACGCCAAGGTGCTGCTGGTCGGCGCCGGCGGCCTCGGCGCTCCCACCGCGCTCTACCTGGCGGCAGCCGGGATCGGCACGATGGGCCTGGTCGACGACGACGTCGTCGACGCCTCGAACCTGCAGCGCCAGGTGATCCACAGCACCGAGCGGATCGGGATGTCGAAGACCGAGTCGGCGCGCCTCACGATCGAAGCGCTCAACCCCGACGTCGACGTGGTCGAGCACCGCGGGCGCATGGACGCCTCGAACATCATCGAGATCATCAGCCAGTACGACGTGATCGTCGACGGCGCCGACAACTTCCCGACCCGCTACCTGCTCAACGACGCCTCGGTGCGGCTCCGCAAGCCGGTCGTATCGGCCTCGATCCTCAGCTTCGATGGGCAGATCTCGACCTTCGTCCCCTACGAGGGGCCCTGCTACCGCTGCCTCTACCCGACCCCGCCGCCGCCCGAGCTGGCGCCGAGCTGCTCGGCCAACGGCGTGCTCGGCGCGATGGCCGGGACGATGGGGCTGCTGCAGGCCAACGAGGTGCTGAAGCTGGTGCTGGGCATCGGCGAGCCGCTGATCGGCCGCCTGCTCCTCTTCGAGGCGCTCGGCACCCGCTTCACCGAGCTCAAGGTGCGGCGCGACCCGGAGTGCCCGATCTGCGGCGAGAACGCGCCCGACGTCGCCGACGAGGATCTCGGCAAGTTCCCCGACTACGACCTCTTCTGCGCCGGTTGAGACGGCTGCAAACCTGCGCATCCAGCGACCGAAGGGAGCGGTGCGAGCGCGAAGCGCGAGTTCCTCGGTCGGCCGGCTCGGTCACGCACCAACTGTGCGCTCCCGTCACCGGCCTCCCTGCGTCCACCGACCTGCTTGGTTTTCACCGTCTCAATAGGATCGCGTCCTGATGGCGACGGTCCGAATTCCACCAGTGCTGCGGCCGCAGACCGGGGGGCAGCCCGAGGTCGACGCCGACGGCGCGAACGTCGGCGAGGTGCTCCGCGCGCTGACCGCCGCCCATCCCGGCACCGAGGAGCAGCTCTTCGGCGCCGACGGCGACCTCAATCGCTACGTCAACGTCTACCTCAACGACGAGGACGTGCGCGTGCTCGAGGGCCTGCAGACTGCCGTCTCCGCCGGCGACACCGTGGTCATCCTGCCGGCGATGGCCGGCGGCGCCCGCTGAGCCGCCTCAGCGGTCCAGCACCAGCCCGAGGAACTGCCTGGTCCGCGCCTCGCGCGGCTCGTCAAGCACCCTCGCTGGCGGCCCTTCCTCGACGATTCGGCCCTCGTCCATGAAGACGATCCGGTCGCCGACCTCGCGGGCGAAGCCGAGCTCGTGGGTTACGACGATCATCGTCATGCCTTCGGCGGCGAGCTCGCGGATCGCGTCGAGCACCTCTTTGACCAGCTCCGGGTCGAGGGCGCTGGTCACCTCGTCGAAGAGCATCACGATCGGGTCCATCGCCAGCGCCCGGGCGATCGCCACCCGCTGCTGCTGGCCGCCGGAGAGCCGCTCCGGGTACTCGTCGACCTTGTCGCCGAGTCCGACCCGTGCCAGAAGGGAGCAGGCTTTCTCCTTCGCCTCCGCCTTGGAGCGCCCGAGCACCTTTTCCTGCGCCAGGGTGACGTTCCCCAGCGCCGTGCGGTGGGCGAAGAGGTTGAACTGCTGGAAGACGATGCCGACCCGCTGGCGCAGGAAGTCGACGTGCCAGCCCGCTTCGCCGGCCGGCGCGTCGGCGCCCTTGCAGACGTCGCGGCCTTCGAGGTAGATCTCGCCCTTCTCGGGCGGCGCGAGCAGGTTGATGCAGCGCAGCAGCGTGCTCTTCCCCGAGCCGCTCGGCCCCAGCACGCAGACGACTTCGCCTTTGGCGACCGACAGGTCGACGCCCCGCAGCACCTCGAGGTCGCCGAAGCGCTTCTGGATGTTCTCGATCCGCAGGATCGGCTCGCCGGCCATCAGGCGCCGCCCCTCGGAGAGGTACGGCTGAAGCGGTCCCTTTCACGCGTGATCAGCCGGTCGACTATGCGCGCCAGCGGCAGGGTGACCGCGAGGAACATCAGCGCGCCGAGGGTCAGCGCCGAGCTGTTGAAGTCGCTCGACTGGATGTCGCGGCCGACCAGCGCGACCTCGTTGAGCGCGATGACGCTGACCAGCGTCGTGTCCTTCATCAGGGCGATGAAGTCGTTGAGCAGCGGCGCGAAGACCTTGCGAATGGCCTGGGGGAGGACGACGTTGCGCATCGCCTGACCGTGGCTCATCCCGAGCGAGCGCGCCGCTTCCGTCTGGCCTGCGGAGACCGCTTCGATCCCGGCACGGTAGACCTCAGCCATGTAGGCGCCGTAGGTGATCGTCAGGGCCATGACCCCGTACCAGAACGGGTCGGGTTTGCCGAACCAGCGCGGGATCCGCACCGCCTCGGGGAGGGGCAGGAAGGGGAGGCTGCCGGAGATCAGGAGGATCACGATCAGCAGCGGCACGCCGCGGAAGACGTCGATGTAGGCGATGCTCGCCAGCCGCACGGGCAGCAAGGGACGGCCGGGCAGCTGACGCATCACCGCCAGCACCAGTCCCCACAGCAGCGCCAGGACCCCGGCGATCACCGAGAGCTGGATCGTGATCCAGAAGCCCTCGAGGACCGCGTCGAAGTTGTCGGCCATCAAGCCGACGTCGAAGTACTGGTCGAGGATCTCGTTCATCTCAGGGACGCCCGCTGGCGCCCCTCACGATGCCGTCGGCGCTTTGCGAACCGGTGCTCAGGCCGGTTCGTGCGTCGCGTCGAGAACCTCTTGGGGTGGCGCCCGTTTGAACCACTTTTCGTAGATCTCCGCGTAGGTGCCGTCGTCCTTGATCTCGGCCAGCGCTTCGTTGAGTTCGGAAAGGAGCGCTTCCTCGCCCTCCGCGACGACGAATCCATACTGTTCGTCGGTCGGTATCGACGTCGCGATTTCGACGCCTCCCTGTTTGGAGACGGCGTCCTCGGCGACCGGCAGGTCGATCACGACAGCGTCCACCGTGCCGGCGTTGAGCGCGTTGACCGCGTCGGGGCCCTCGGGGAAGGGCCGCACCTCTGCGGCGCCCGTCTCTTCCTCGCTGAATTCCTGACCGGTGGTGCCCTGCTGGACCCCCACCGTCGCTCCCTCCAGTTCCTCGACCGATTTCAGGTTGCTGCCCTCTTTGACGAGGAGCGCCTGCTCGGAGAGGTAGTAGGGGTCGGTGAAGTCGACGTTCTCCTCGCGTTCAGGCGTGATCGTCGTCGCGGAGGCGACCAGTTCGAACTTGCCCTGGGCAAGGTCGCGGAAGATCGTGTCGAAGGACGTGTCCTGAAACTGGGGGGTGCGGTCGATCCGCTCCCCGATCGCTTCCACGAGTTCGATGTCGAAGCCGGTGTAGTTCGGCGCTTTGCCCTGCTCGAACGGCGGGTACGGGATGTCGGAGCCGACGGAAAGCGTGCCACCACCGCCGCCCCCGGTACCGCCCCCGTCGTCGTTGTCGTCGCCGCAGCTCGCTGCAGCGAAGGCGAGGACGATGGCGGCTGCCAGAGCGAGCAACATGTTGGCTCGGGGACTCCTCATCTGCTCCTCCTCCATCTCCGTGATTAGCCGGCAAGGCGAAGCTACCCGGCAGCGGAAAATCCACGCAAGCGGCAGCTTTGTCGCTGTGAGGCGCCTGGCCCACCCCTAGCTATACTTTTTGAAGTAACGGGAGACCTAGACCGCCATGCTGCGTGACGAACTGGCCAAACGGCCCTGTGGGGGGCGCTACGACGACATCGTCGACTCGATCGGCAACACGCCGCTGGTCGAGCTGGCGACCCTGGCACCCAAGCCGGATGTGCGGATCTACGCGAAGCTGGAGGGGCGCAACCCGACCGGCTCGGTCAAGGACCGGGTCGCCAGGTCGATGATCGAGCGCGCCGAGGCGGAGGGGGCCATCGAGCCGGGCCAGACCATCCTCGAGCCGACCTCCGGCAACACGGGAATCTCGCTGGCGATGATCTGCGGCCGCAAGGGCTACCCGCTCAAGGTCGTGATGCCCGACAACGTCACCGCCGAGCGCACGCAGCTGCTGGAGATGTACGGGGCGGAGATCGTCTACTCGGAGGGCGCGAAGGGCTCCAACGGAGCAGTCGAGGTGGCTCTCGAGATGGCGAAGGACTCGCGCTACTACATGCCCTACCAGTACGGCAACGAGGCCAACCCGCTTGCCCACTACAACGGCACCGCGGTCGAGATCCTCGAAGAGCTCGACGAGGTCGCCGCCTTCGTCGGCGGGCTCGGCACCGGCGGGACCCTGATGGGCAACGGCCGCCGCCTCAAGGAGGCCAACCCCGAGACGCTGATCGTCGCCGCCGAGCCGATGCAGGGCGAGGAGGTCCATGGTCTGCGCTCGCTCGACGACGGCTTCATACCGCCGATCATCGACATCTCGATGTTCGACCGCAAGATCATGGTCTCCAACCGCGACGCGTTCGTCTGGACCCGCAGGCTCCTCGATCAGGAGGGGATCTTCGCCGGGGTCTCCGCAGGCGCGATCGCCCGCATCGCCGTGAGGATCGGCGAGAGCCTGGAGTCGGGCAACGTCGTCTTCCTGATCCCCGACGACGGCTGGAAGTACCTCTCGTCAGGGGTCTACACGAAGCCGGTCGACGAGATCGAGAACCTGGAATCGACGGTCTGGTGGTAGCGGCAGGCTGCGGCCGAACCGCGACTTCGCGGCGAAGCGGGGTTTGAGCGTCGGCAAGCTGCCGCGTCCGCGGCTCGACAGGGAGGAAGCCTTGAAGGCAGGGAAACTCGTAGTGCTCGCCGTGGTCTGTTGGGCGATTGCCGCGCCGGCGGTCGTAGCGGCGCCCGCCGATCTCGATCGCTCCTTCGGAGGCGATGGGATCGTCGAAGTGAAGGGTCCCGGGGGTGGGCTGCTGCCGGGCGAGTCGGGGGCGCGCATGGCGCTCGGGCCCGCCGACGAGATCTTCGTCCTCTACTCGACCTATCAGCCCTGCGATCCGCCTTTCGGCTGCACCGTCGAACTGACCGTCGCCCGCTACAGCGGCGACGGTGTCCTCGACCAGTCTTTCGGCGCGGGCGCCGCCCCCCACCTGGTGGTTCGCCAGAACGCCTTCGACCACTACTTCGACCTCGCTGTGACGCCGGACGGCAAGCCGGTGATCGCGGCGTTCGACGAGATCGGCGGCGGCCTGGTCGTGGCTCGCCTCGACCACACCGGTCACCTGGACGGGGCCTTCGGCGTCGGCGGCGTGACGCGTCGTCCGGCGGTCGAATCCACCGACGTGCCGATTCGGGGCGCGGTCGTCGCAGTGCAGGACGACGGCAAGGTGCTCGCCGCCGCGGAGGGCCAGCGGGAATCCGAGAGCTCGTCGAGGCTGCTGGTCGAGCGGTTCCTGGCGAACGGGCAGCCGGACCCCGAGTTCGGCAGCGGCGGACTGGCGACGATGCTGCTGACCACGCGCAGCCAGCCGGCGGGCATCGTGCCGCTGTCTGGGGGCGGTCCCTACGTACCGACGCCGCCTTGCTGCGTCGGCGGCCCCGGCCTCTTCGGTGGCGGCTTCAGCGTCGCACGCTTCGGCGCCAACGGTCAGCCGGACGCGGGCTGGGCGGGCAGCGGCCGGCTCTTCTTCTCGACGCCCGGCGCAGAGGGCGGAGTTGAGGCCGTCGCCGCGGCACCGGACGGGGGCATCTTCCTCTCCTACGAAGCGCAGGGCAGCACGGTCAGCAGCGGCGGCAACCTGATCAAGCTGCTGCCAGACGGCGCGCTCGACAACCGCTTCGGTGGCGACGGCCAGGTGAGGCTGTCGTCGAGGGGCGGCGCTCCCAGCCCCAACGACCTCGCCGTCGACGGCAGCGGTCGCCTCATCGGCGTCGGCTGGCTCGGGAAGATGGTCGCGTTTCGGTTGCGGCCAGACGGTGGCCTCGACCGCACCTTCAACGGCGGTTCGCACCTCCTCCTTCCGTTCGGAGGCAGCCACTCCGGCTCGACGCCCTACCAGGTCGCCGTCCAGCGCCGCGGTCGCATCGTCGCGCTCGGCGAGTCGACGTGCTGCCATGACAAGGCGTTCGGGCTTGTCCGCCTGCGCGGTGGCAACGACCGCTCGCGCTGCCTCGGCAAGCGCGCCACCGTGGTTGGAACCCGGCGGGCCGACGAGCTGACGGGAACGCCGCGCCGCGACGTGATCGCTGCCCTCGACGGCAACGACAAGGTCCGTGGGCTGAGCGGCAGCGACCTGATCTGCGGAGGCAAGGGGAAAGACCAGCTCCTCGGCGGTCCAGGCCGCGACACGGTCCAGCAGAACCCGGTCAGACCGCGGCGGGTCCGCTAGCCTCGCCGCGATGCGGTTTCCCCAGTCGCTGATCGACGAGATCGTCGCCCACGCGCGCGAAGATCTGCCGAACGAGTGCTGCGGGATGGTCGGCGGCAAGGACGGCGAGGCGAGGACCGTTTACCGAGCCCGGAACGGGTTCGAAAGCCCGTTGCGCTTCGAAGTCGACGCGCGCGACCTCTTCCGGATCGTCCAGAAGGAGATGCCGCAACGAGACGAGGAGCTGGTCGCGATCTACCATTCCCACACGAAAAGCCCCGCCTATCCCTCGCAGACGGATGTGAACATGGCCAAGAACAGCTGGCCCGAGGCGATGTGGATCATCGTCTCGCTCGAGAACGCCGAGCAGCCGGACGTCAAGGCCTACTGGCTCAAAGAGCTGACCATCAGCGAGGCCGAGCTTGCCGTCGAGTAGCGGCAAGCTGGTCAAGGTTGCATGGGCCTCCCAGCAGGCGGAGGCGGAGTTGATTCAGGGGCTGTTGCGAGAGCACGGCATCCCCAGCCTCGCAAAGCGCGACACCTGGGACGTGCCTGAGTTCCTCGCCGCCGGCCCGCGCCAGATCCTCGTCGCCGAGGAGAACGCGGAGCGCGCCCGAGACGTGCTGGAGGGCGCCGAAGGCGAGGCCATGCCGGGCGACTAGCGAGCGTCCGCCAGCGGGTCGCGTCCGTCCCAGGCCCGTTGCGCTCCTCGAAAGACCGCTGGAACGAGAGGGTCGTGAAGCCGCCGACTTGCCCTCCTAGCCGACCGTGCTCGGTCGCGCTGTTTCGCGCAGATAGTCCCGCCAGGCCGCCTCGATCTCGGCAGCGGACGCGCCGAATGCGGCTTCCAAGGTCGGTGTCGCGCCGCCCGGATGCACGTGCAGCGCGAGGTCGACGCAGGCATCCGGTCCCCGTTCCTCCTCGAGCAGGTCGAAGAGCGTGCCGCCGAGGAGGACCGCGTCGCGCCGGGAGGGGGGGAAGGAGGGACGCGCGCTCTCCCGCAGGCGCCGGATCACCGCCGCCCGGTAGAGACCGACCTGGCGGGCGAAGTACTGAGCCGCTCCCTCGACGAGCCACGCCCAGCCGAGATAGCGGGCGAAGCGGCGCGGGGTCCAGGAGGGGGGAAGGGCCGGGTTGTTGGCGGCGACGACCAGCTGGGCGTAGAGCCGCTCGGCGGTGCCCCGCAGCGCCTCGCGCGAATCGTCGCCGGCGGCACGGCGCTCCATGTGGGGGTCGTTGAGCACGTGCAGCGCGAGGTCGACGCAGGCATCCGGTCC
>DATABM010000095.1:0-1874 GCA_036259555.1 Solirubrobacterales bacterium | reverse complement strand
GCCGAGCAGCGCGAGGCGCGTCGCGAGGCCGGCGACCGCGGAGCGCTGGTCGCTGCTGTGGGCGAGTTGGTCGAGGTAGGCGGCGGTGCGGTCGGCGAGGGCCTTGGGAACGTCGCGCAGGGTGGCGTTGAGGGCCATGGTGTCCATCAGGTCGACGACTCGTTGCAGCGATGGGGTCTCGCCGAGCGCGTCGAGGACGGTGAACACGGTTTGGAGGTAGCGCTCGGCCGCGCGCTTGTAGTGGGGCTCTGACCATGCCTCCATCCCGACGAGCTTGTCCTTGAGCTCTGAGGCGTCGCCGCGAGCGAGCGGGTTCCAGTGCGTATCGCCTGACAGCGACCAGCGCACGAATCCCGGCCGTGACGGCTGGCGATCCGCTCTAGCTGGCTGGCGAAACCGGGCGAGCCCTTGAGGTCAATCGCCACCAAGGGGATCCCAAGCGCCGCGGCGCCATCGCCGATCTTGAGCAGGGTGGTTGTCTTGCCCGACCCGGTGGCTCCAAGCAGCAGGCCGTGTTGCTGTAGCTCGTTGGGATAGAGGCCGGTGGGCTGGCCTTTGACGGCATCTGTCCCGAGCCGGATCTCCTCCGGCGGCGCGGCTAATGAAGGCGGCGGGCCGCTCACCGGCTCTGTCGGGGGAGCGGTTGTCGCGCTAGCGCCCGTGGCCGCGACAGGGATCAAGGCCGGGACGGGCTTGGGTGCGAGTGCGGTCTTGAGCTTGGCGAGCCCCTCCTCGACGCTGCGTGTTCCCCACTGCCGCGACGCCCAGAGCGTTGTGGCGGCAAGTGGGCCGGCCCAAACAAGCATCGCGATCCCGGACTGGATCGCGGCGAGCAGCACCCCACCGAGGTTGGTGTCCTGCGGCGGCCAGGCGTCGGCCCATGCCTCGACGTCGAAGCCGACGGCCTGGAAGGCGAACAGCGACACGAACGCGGCTGGTGTGAGGAGGTTGAGCCAGCGTGCCTTGAGGTCGAGCCGCTTGGCGGCGAGGTAGAGCGCGATCGTCGGTAGACCGAGCGGCGGGACCAGGAGGGTGCCGAGGCCGGCCAGGACCCAGGGCCAGTAGCTGCGTGAGGTTCGGTGGGTATCGGTGGTCAAGTGATGTCCTCCTCCGTGATCGGCTCTCCGGTCGCGGAGGGCGGGTGTGCGTGGTCGGGTCCGACGACCTCGACGAAGGCGTCTGCGCGGGTTCGCGCGACGGCTCGACTCAGCCAGCGTTCGAGGCCTGGGCTGGTGGCGTGGTAGCGAACGGCGGCGAGGTGGCGGGCGCGCATATAGGCGCCGAGGATCTGGTCGAGGCGGCGGGCGCGCTTGGCGGTTCGCTCGAGCTCGACCGCGACCAGGCCCCGAGGCTCATCGACGATCAGGTCCGGGAAGTGCAGGTACCGGTCGCCGAGCAGGACGACGTAGCGAGGCGTCGGGTTGAAGCTGTCCGCGGTGCGGATCTCGCGCTCGGTCAGCACCCGATGGCCGGCGAGCTCGTAGTCGGCGCAGAGGGCGGCGAGTCCGAGGTCGTGGTGGTAGCTGCGGATGTCGATCTTGGCCGGCGGGAGCGCGAGGTCGGCGACGGCGATTCCGTGTGCGGTGGCGAGGTAGACCCCTGACCCATGAAAGATGCGGTGGTGCTCGACGAGCCGGGCGGCGGCGAGGATTCGCAGCCGCCGGTAGGTGCGGCTGCGGTCCATCCCGAAGCGGCCGGCGATGACGTCGGCGGTCGCGAATCGCTGCCGTGCGAGCCACGCGAGGATCGCGCGGTCGCGGTCTGTGACCCTGCCGCGGCGTCGGCTTGGGTGGCCACTGGTCCGACCACCCCGAGTGGACACTTTTGAGACCGCCTGGCCCGCTCCCATGCCCGTTTGTGCTGCGCACCACGGC
>DATABM010000094.1:0-6302 GCA_036259555.1 Solirubrobacterales bacterium | reverse complement strand
CGATGGGAGGGACTTTCAGGGCTCACCCCCACTCTCCAATCCTCGCGCGGAGAAGGGCCTAAAGGCGGCGGGGTGCTGCTCTCCGAATCCTCCCTACGGCACCGCGGAGTGGCTCTTCGGCGCCGAAGGCGGCGTCCAAATCAGCTCCGAGCGAAGCGAGGTGCTTGGGATTCGGAGAGCAGCGCCCCGCCGCCTCTCCCAGCCTCAGCGCCGCTTCTTGCGCTTTTTTTTCGGCGGCGGGGGTGGCGGTTTGGCTGCGGCCGACTCGTCCGGCGTCAGCACGGCGGGGGCGGGGATGACTTTTGCCGCCACGTAGGCCTGGCCGACGGTCCAGAAGTTGGTGGTGATCCAGTAGAGGCTGAGGCCAGCGGGGAAGGCGGGCACGAAGAACACGCCGATCAATGCGAAGGCGCCGATCAGGACGTACTGCTGCGTGCCGGCCGCGGTGGGCGACGAGCGCATGGTGACGATCGTCGAGAGCGCCATCGAGCCGGCGAAGAGGAGCATGAGGATGATCGTCTCGGCGCCCCCCGGCTTCTCGATCACCGAGTCGATGAAGAACCAGCCGGCGCCACCGCTTTCCTGCACGTCTCGCTCGAAGCTGTCGCCTTGCAGGAGCTGGAAAAGCGCGAAGAAGACAGGGATCTGGAGGAGCAGCGGAAGACAGGAGGCCAGGGGATTGATTTTGTTCTCCTGGTAGAAGCGCATCACCTCCTGTTGCATGCGCTGCCGGTCGTTCTTGTATTTCTCCTGGATCTCTTTCAGCTGCGGCTGCAGGGCCTGAAGGGCCCGCATCCCTTTGATCTGTTTGTAGGTGAGGGGGATCAGCAGCGCCCTGACCACGATCGTCAGGGCGATGATCGAGGTTCCCCAGGTCAGGCCGACGTCGTCGTGGAAGAACTGGAGGATCGCCTCGGCCCCGTCCTCGAGCGGTTGCAGGATGCTCGCAAGCGGAATCACGTGGAGACCTCCCTGTGGTACTCGGTTGGATCGACTGGCCCGACACGGAGGGTGAACCGGCGCGGGACAGGGTCGAACCCGCCGTGGCTGAAGGGATTGCAACGGAGAATCCGCCAAGCCGCCAACAAGCCGCCCCTGAGGGCCCCGAAGCGGCGGATCGCCTCAGACCCGTACGCCGAGCACGTCGGCTCGTACTTGCAGCGACGCGGGAGGAGCGGCGAGAGCCAGCGTTGGTAGGCACGGATCGCGCCCAGGAGCAAGCGTTTCACGTGGAACGCCCCCCACCCGGCCCCGCGCCGGCGATCGCCTCTTCGATGCTCGCTCGGACCCCGTCCTTGCCCTCCCGGTCGATCAGGTCGGGGATTTCGGGGCGCGCGACCAAGACGAAATCGTGCCCGGTCGGGAGACGATCCGAAAGATCCCAGAAGGCTTCTCGCAGGACTCGCTTCACCTTGTTCCGCTCGACCGCGCCGCCGATCTTGCGACTTGCGGAGACGCCCAGCCTCACGTCGCGGTCCTCCTCATCCCGTCGAGGGAAGCTGTAGAGGACGAGGTGGCGAGTCGCATGGGAAGAGCCGTCTCGGTAGACGCGGTCGAACTCGCCGCTCCGCGAGAGGCGACGCCGTCGCTTCGGCATCTACGGCGTGAGGCGCTTTCGGCCTTTGCGGCGGCGGCGCTTGAGGATCGCCCTGCCGGCGCGCGTTTGCATCCGTGCCCGGAATCCGTGGGTCTTCGCCCGCTTTCGCTTCTTCGGCTGATAGGTCCGCTTCATTCGGCGTCGCAGTATACGGACGGGTCTTTCGAAGGTCGTTCTGCTGCCGGCAAAGCTTTCTACGGGATTTGCGGCTCCCCGGGGCGTCGCTGAGAACGCCGCCGTTATGGTCGCTCGCCGGTGCCGAACGACTCCTCCAGACAGCCCCTCGAGACCCTCTGGGAGGAAGTCCAGGCGCGCCTCCGTGCCGCTCTGCCGGAGCCGACCTACGAGCTTTGGATGGAACCGCTGCGGCCGGTTGGGGCGCAGGGGGACACCCTCTACCTGACCGCACCACCTGGAATCCGCGCTTGGGTCGAACGGCGCTACTCGTCGCTGATCGGCGAAGCGCTTGCGGGGCTGGGCGGAGAGCTGAAGGCCGTCAGCTTCAGCTCCGCCGACGAAGTGACGGAAGTGGTGGCGACGCCTGAGGCGGAGCTGAACCCCACCTACACCTTCGACCGCTTCGTGATCGGCGAGGGCAATCGCGTCGCCCACGCGGCCGCGCTGGCCGTGGCCGAGACGCCGTCGGAGGCCTACAACCCGTTGTTCCTCCACGGCCCGCCGGGCCTGGGCAAGACCCACCTGCTGGTGGCAATCGCGCACTACCTGCGCGACAACGCGCCGGCGCTCAGCGTCCGCTACGCGACTGCGGAGCACTTCACGAACGAGTTCGTCGCCGCGCTGCGCTCCAGCGGCACCGAGGAGTTCAAGCGGCGCTATCGCGACCTCGACGTCCTGCTGGTCGACGACGTTCAGTTTCTCGAGGGCAAACAGCACACCGAGGAGGAGTTCTTCCACACCTTCAACGCCCTCTACGAAGGGGGCAGTCAGCTCGTTCTCTCGGCCGACCGGCTTCCCAGCGAGCTCTCCTCCCTCGAGTCGCGGCTGCGGGATCGCTTCGAGTGGGGCCTGACCGTCCCGGTCGAGCGGCCGGATCTTGCCACTCGGCTCACCGTGCTGCGCCGCCTCGCCCGCGAGGCGGGTGTCGGCGACGACCACCGCGACGCCCTCTCGGAGCTGGCGCGGCGCATCGACGCCAACGTTCGGCGCCTGCACGGCGCCCTCACCCGCGCGGTGGCCCACGCCTCGCTCACCGCTCGGCCGCTCAGCGCCGAGCTGATCGCCGAGCTGATCCCGCACACTCCGGCCACCCAACCGACGACCGTCGAGGAGATCCAACGTCAAGTCGCCTCGGCCTTCGGCATCTCGCGCGGCGAGCTGGTGGGCTCTACCCGCGCGGCCACGCCGCTGCGCGCTCGCCAGATCGCGATGCTCCTCACCCGCGAGCTGACCGACCTCTCCCTCCCTCAGATCGGTCGCCTCTACGGCGGTCGCGACCACTCCACGGTGCTCAACTCGCTTCGTCGGGCCGAGAGCAGCATCGGCGGCGACCCGGAGCTCGCTGCTCGGGTCGCCGAGCTTCGCCAGGCAATCCACAGGGGCCCCACAGGCTCCGCCTGAGGTCCGACGTCACTGTAAGAATCAATGCTTTCCCACAGCGGCTTCCACAAGCCTCAATCCGCATCGCGAGGCCAAATTCGCCGCCTTCTCCGCCATTTCAACAGACACTGATCCAACTCGAAAAGGGATTCATCACTTGAAGCTGTCAACGAATCGCGAGGAGTTCGTCTCCAAGCTCTCGATCGTCTCCCGCGCCGTCTCCACCCGCGCCGTGACCCAGGCCCTCTCGGGCATCCTCATCACCGCTTCGGAGACCGGGGTCGAGCTTGCGGCGACCGATGGCGAGATGGGGCTGCGCACCGCCCTGCAGGCTGAGGTCGAAGAGCCGGGGACGTCGCTGCTGCCGGGGCGGCTCCTCGCTGACCTCGCTCGCTCACTGGGCGACGCAAACGTCCAGCTCGAATCGCGCGACTCGCAAGGCGACGTCGAGATCCGAAGCGGCAGCTCGAGCTTCCACGTGAGAGTCCTGCCAGCCGACGATTTTCCGCCGCTGCCAGCCGACGAGGGCGATCCGCTGCGGATCCCGGCCGCGGCCCTCGCCGACACCGTCGACCTGGTCGCCCGCGCCGCTTCGCGAGACGACATGAGGCCGGTGCTGACCGGCGTCTTCGTCACCGCCGCCGGCGAGGAGATGACGATGGTCGCGACCGATTCGTACCGCCTCGCCGTCAAGCGGACGGAGCTGCAGGGAGCGATCGGCGGCGAGCTCGAGGCGAACATCCCGGCCCGGGCGCTCCGCGAGCTGGGCCGCATCGTCGGCGGCGGCGAGGTCGAGGAGGTCGGCGTCCGGCTCCTCCCCAACCAGGCCGTTCTCTCGGCAGAGTCGGTCCTCCTCAACACGAGGCTGATCGACGGCCAGTTCCCCAACTTTCGACAGCTCCTGCCGGAGTCCTTCGAGCACGACGTCCGCCTGCCCCGCGGCGAGTTCCTGGAAGTGACGCGGCGCGTCAGCCAGCTGGCCCAGCGCAACGCGCCGCTGCGCCTCTCCTTCTCCCAAGGGGAGCTGAAGGTCTCCGCTTCCACGCCGGACGTCGGCGACGCCGAAGAGGCGATGCCGGCCTCCTTCGACGGCGAGCCGCTGGAGATCGGTTTCAACCCCGAGTTCCTTCGCGACGGCATCGAGAGCGTCGCGGGGGATGAGGTGATGTTGCGCCTGATCTCGCCGCTGCGGCCGGGATTGCTGCAGCCGGTCGACAACGACGACTTCCGCTATCTGGTGATGCCGATCCGACTCAACGTGTAGCGGGATGCTCGTCGGCGCCGTCGAAGCGAGGCCGCTGCGCAGCCTGGCCGAGGCGCGATTGCAGCTCGGACCGGGGATCGTCAGCCTGGTTGGACCGAACGGGGCGGGCAAGACCAATCTGCTGGAGGCTCTCTACTTCGCCCTCACCGGCCGCTCCTTCCGCACCGCCGATCGCCGCGAGCTGATCCCGTTCGGCGGACAGCTCGCTCGCGCCGAGGCCGTCGTCCGCGACGCCGACGGCGTCGAGCGCCGGCTGCTGGCGTCCGTCAGTCGGGCCGACGGGCGCCGCCACCTCCTCGACGGCAGCCCCGCGGACCCTGCGACGCTTGCCAGGCACCGACCGCCGGTGGCGGTCTTCTCGCCGGACCGAATGGTGCTCGTCAAGGGCGCTCCCGGCGAGCGGCGGGCCCACCTCGACCGCTACGTCGCCGCCCGCTGGCCGTCGCGAGCGCAGCTTCGCCAGCGCTACGGCCAAGCGCTTGCCCAGCGCAATGCGCTGCTGTCGCGTCTAGCGGGCGGACCGCCGAGCCGCGACCTCGACGTCTGGGACGGGACGCTGGCCGAAGCGGCCGCGGCCCTGATCGCCGCCCGCTCCGACGCCGTCGCCGAGCTGGCGGCGCCCTTCGCCGAAGCGGCGGCCGAGCTTGGCCTTCCCGGAACGGCTGCCCTGGAGTACGCGCCTCGCGCCGCCGGCTCGGTGCACGACCTGCGCGAGGGCCTCGTCCAGCGGCGCGAGGGAGATCTGCGCCTCGGACGCACCTCCTGGGGGCCCCACCTCGACGAGGTGAAGCTCGAGACCGACCGCAAGTCGCTGCGGCGTTACGGCTCGCAGGGCCAGCAGCGAACCGCCCTGCTCGCCCTGCTCTTCGCCGAGCGCGAGGCGTTGCGCGCCTCCGGCCGCCCATTGCCCCTCCTCCTGCTCGACGACGTGATGAGCGAGCTGGATCCGGAGCGGCGAGAGCGGCTCGTGGAACGGATCGGCGACGACGGCCAGGCCGTCGTGACTGCCGCCGCCGAGGAGTCCCTGCCCCAAGCGGCGCTCGAGCGCATGGTTCGCATCTCGACGACGACGACCCGAGCGCTCGTCGCGTGACGAGACGCCCGGCACCCCGACCGGCAAGCGCTGCGCTGCGCGCCGCCCTCGATCGAGCCGCGCCCAGAACGCCCCTCGCCGCCGCGCAGGCCGCCTGGGACGACACGGTCGGCGAGCAGATCGCCGCCTTCGCCCAGCCCGTTTCCGAACGCGACGGGGTCCTGCTGGTCGAGTGCTCCGACCCAGTCTGGACCCAGGAGCTCGACCTCATGCAAGAGGACCTGTTGGCGCAGTTGCGCGGGCGGATCGGCGACGCGGCGCCGAAGGCGATTCGGTTCCGTGCGAAAGAAGTTTGAAAATGCGCGATTTATCCGGCTTTTGCAGGGATTTTTTGCGACAGGAGCCAGCTTTCAAGGGGGCCCTACTGGTATCCTTATGTCAACTCGTGCTTCTGCCCCGGCCCCCATGGCGAAGTCGTCACGCGGCCGGGGTTTTCTCTGAGACCCGGAAGGGACCAATTGCCTGACACCAAGAAAACCGCCGCCCAGAGCGGCGACGGCTCGGCCTCCTATGGGGCCGAGGACATCACGGTCCTGGAGGGCCTCGAGGCGGTCCGCAAGCGCCCCGGCATGTACATCGGCTCGACCGGGCCGCGCGGCCTGCATCACCTGGTCTACGAGGTGATCGACAACTCGGTCGACGAGGCGCTTGCGGGCCACTGCGACGTGGTTCGCGCCGTCCTCCATCCGGACGGCAGCTGCACGGTCGCCGACGACGGCCGCGGCATCCCAGTCGAAGAACTGAAGAAGGAGAAGCGCCCCGCCGCCGAGGTCGTGCTGACCACCCTCCAC
>DATABM010000093.1:0-17941 GCA_036259555.1 Solirubrobacterales bacterium | reverse complement strand
AACTACCGGCGGGTCCTCCCGCGGCGCGGGCCTCGATGTTGAGGCGTACGTAGCGAAGGACGAGGGGTCGCGGCAGCTCGCGGTCGACCGCGTCGGTGAACGGCTCGCGCAGCTCGGGCGGCAGCAGCTCGTGGTGGGCGGCGAGGCCGACGACGGCAACGTAGTGCCGCGGGTCCTCGGGTTCGACTACCCGCTCCTCGAGCCAGCAGCGCGTCTCGACGAAACCGGCCCGCCTCAGCCGCGCTTCGGTCTCCTCGACGGTCGCGTAGTACCACGGCTCGGGACGGTCGGCCAGGTGGGCGGCGAACGGCTCGCGCCGTGCCGCCCGCTTGATCGCGGCGACCCAGTTGGCGACGTTGCCCTCTCCCCCGCACTGCGCGGCGAGTCGACCGCCCGGCTTCAGCGTCGCGTGCAGGCGGCGGAATAGCTGGTCGTGGTCGGAGATCCAGTGGAAGACCGCGTTCGAGAAGACGGCGTCGACCGGCTCTTCCAGCTCCAGCTCGAGCAGGTTGGAATGGACGAGCTCGACACGCTCGCCGTAGGCGGCCAGCGACCGCCTTGCCTCCTCGACCATCGACTCGGAGCCGTCGATCCCGATCACCCTCCCAGCGGGCAGGCGGTCCAGCAGCAGCTTCGTGACCCGGCCCGACCCGCAGCCGGCGTCGAGGACCGTCTCGTCGCCCTTCAGCGGCAGGCGGGCCAGGACGTCGCGCGACCACTCTTCTTGCGGCGCGGCGAGCCGGTCGTAGGCCTTCGCGTCCCAGTCGGCGGTGCCGGGGGGCATCGCGCCGCTACAACGCGGTCGTGACCGGCCCGCGCTCGGCGCCGCCCGCGGCCTCGAACGCGTCGATCGCGCCGCCGTTCTCGAGGGTGATGCCGATGTCGTCGAGCCCGTTCAGCAGGCGGTGCTTGACGTCGGGCTCGATCTCGAACGGGAAGACTCCGTCGGCAGTGTTGACCGTCTGGTCGTCGACGTCGATCCGCGCTTCGCCCGCGGCGGCGACAGCGCGGCAGTGCGCCTCGTCGAGCACGACCGGCAGCAGCCCGATCTTGGTGCAGTTCGAGTAGAAGATGTCGGCGAAGGACGGCGCGATCACCGCTTCGAAGCCGAAGTCCTCGAGCGCCCAGGGCGCGTGCTCGCGCGAAGATCCGCAGCCGAAGTTGCGGCCGGCGACCAGGATCGGGTTCGGCTCCAACTCGATCTCGCCGGAGCGGAGCCAGTCGTAGAAGAGGAACTCGCCGAAGCCGGTGCGCTCCACCCGCTTCAGGAACTGCTTCGGGATGATCTGGTCGGTGTCGACGTCGGCGCGGTCGAGCACCGAGACTTTCCCCTCAATCACATCGATGGGCCTCATGTTCACCTCCAGCCAAGCTGGCCGCGGACGCGGGAATGAGACCGAATCCATCTCTGATTCCCTTCGGTCTCATGAGAGCAGAGCCGCCAGCGTTTGATGTCTAGCTCCAGTCCCTGATGTCGACGAAGTGCCCCTCTACGGCCGCTGCGGCGGCCATCTTCGGGCTGACCAGATGGGTGCGGCCGCCTTTGCCCTGGCGCCCCTCGAAGTTGCGATTCGAGGTCGAGGCGCAGCGCTCGCCCTCCATCAGGATGTCGGGGTTCATCCCCAGGCACATCGAGCAGCCCGCCTCGCGCCATTCGAAGCCCGCAGAGCGGAAGACCTCGTCGAGCCCCTCTTCTTCTGCGGTCTTCTTGACCTGCTGGGACCCGGGGACGACCATCGCCCGCACCGAGCCGGCCACCTTGCGACCGTCGACGATCGTCGCCGCCTCGCGCAAGTCCTCGATCCGCGAGTTGGTGCAGGAGCCGATGAAAACGCGTTCTGGCGCGACCTCGGTCATCGGCGTGCCGGGCTCCAGCGCCATGTAGGCGAGGGCCCGTTCTGCCGACTCCCGGTCGGCGGGCGACTCCATCGCCGCCGGGTCGGGGACCGAGTCGGTGACCTGCACGACCATGCCTGGGGTCGTGCCCCAGGTGACCATCGGCGAGATTGCTGCCGCGTCTATCTCGACCTCGGTGTCGAAGCTGGCGCCGGGGTCGCTCGGCAGCGCGCGCCAGCCCGCCACGGCGGCCTCGAGGTCGGCGGGGGCGGCGGGCTTCCCGCGAACCCACTCGAAGGTCGTCTCGTCGGGAGCGATCATCCCGGCTCTCCCGCCGCCCTCGATGGTCATGTTGCAGATCGTCATCCGGCCGGGCATCGACAGCGACTCGATCGCCGGCCCGGCGTACTCGACTGCGTGGCCCACCATGCCGCCGGTGCCGAGCCGACCGATCGTCGCCAGGATCAGGTCCTTGGGCGTGACGCCGGGGCTCAGCTGACCGGTGTAGTTGATTCGCATCGTCTTCGGCCGCTTCTGGACCAGGCACTGGGTGGCGAGCACGTGCTCCACCTCCGAGGTGCCGATGCCGAAGGCCAGCGCCCCGAAAGCGCCGTGAGTGGAGGTGTGGCTGTCGCCGCAGACGATCGTCATGCCGGGCTGGGTGACACCCAGCTCAGGACCGATCACGTGGACGATGCCCTGGCGGTCGGAGCCGAGCGAGTAGACCGGGATGCCGAACTCCTCGCAGTTGCGCTCCAAGGTCTCGACCTGGACGCGCGAGAGCTGGTCGGCGATCAGCTTCGCTGCCTTGGTCCCGTCGGTCGGCACGTTGTGGTCGGCGGTCGCCAGCGTCTTGTCGGGCCGGCGCACGCTGCGGCCGGCCAGCCGCAGCCCGTCGAATGCCTGCGGCGAGGTGACCTCGTGGACCAGGTGCAGGTCTATGTAGATCAGCCCATCGCCGACCTCGTGCGCCTCCCAAATCTTGTCGAACATCGTCTTCGGCATGGTCGGGCGCCGCCTCCTCTGCTCTCGTTCGCTCGCACTCATGATTACCGGAAATCTCGCTCACTCCCGCGGCCGGGGGCGGCTCAGCTCCTCCTCAGTCCCGCGGCGATCACGGCGAGGAACTCGGCCCTCTCCTCGCCTTCGTTCTCGAAGTGGTGCGGAAGGTCCGCGTCGAACGTTACGGCGTCGCCCTCGCGCAGCTCGTGGCGGGTGCCGTCAACGACCAGGGCGACGACCCCGCACAGGACGACGGCGGTCTCACGGCTGCCCGGCTCGTGCATTGGCGGGTCGTCGGGGCCGCCGGTGGCGGCGCCCGGCCGCAGGCTGTGCAGCGACACGTCGACGCGCTGGCCGGGAAGGGGGGGCGTCAGCTCCTCGAACTGGTGTCCGCCCCGCGAGGAGCGGCGCCGCCCCGCCGCGCGACTGACGACGGCGTGCTCGCCCTCGTCGAGGCGCAGGAGTTGCGAGAGGGTCAGCTCCAGGCCGGCGGCGATCTTCGCCGCGACGGCCAGCGTAGGGCTGGTCTCGCCTCGCTCGACCTGCGAGAGCATCGGAGCGCTGACGCCACTGCGGGCGGCGAGGTCGCGCAGCGAAAGGTGCATCGCGTCGCGTAGAGCGCGGACGCGCGGCCCCACCTCAGGCGTGCTTGCCGGCGCCCTTCCGCCCTTGTTCTCGACGTCGGCGACTGCGACCATCGCTGTACGCTATCAAAGACGATTGTATGCCGAACGGGTGGGTAACTGCTGGCGGATGCCGCTTACCCTGATCGTCGACATCGACGGCACGCTGGTCGACACCAACTACCATCACGCGATCGCCTGGCAGCGCGCCTTCCGCGCCAACCGCCATCAGGTCCCCGCCTGGAAGATCCACCGGCACGTCGGGATGGGCGGCGACCAGTTCGTCCCCGCTGTTCTGAGCCAGGATGTCGACGACCGCCAGGGCGAGGAGCTCCGCGAGGGTCACAGCGAGGCCTACATGGAGATGATCGAAGAGGTCGAGCCGCTGCCGGGGGCGCGCGAGCTGCTCCAGGAACTCCATGAAGACGAGCTGGGCGTCGTCCTCGCCAGCTCGGCCAAGCAGGAGGAGGTCGATCACTACCTCGATCTGCTCGGCGCCCGTGAGCTCGTGACGAGCTGGACCACGTCTGCCGACGTCGAAAAGACCAAGCCGGAGCCGGACCTGGTCGCGGCGGCGATGGAGAAGTCCGGCGGGGACGGGCCATGGCTGATGATCGGCGACTCGGTCTGGGACGTCCGTGCGGCGGCGAACGCCGACGTCCCCACCCTGGGCGTCCTCAGCGGCGGCTTCTCGGAGGAAGAGCTGCGCGAGGCGGGCGCCGCCGCGGTCGTCGAGTCGGTCGAGGCGATCCGCCACGACGCGGCCGCGCTCACCGCCCTCGCACGACCCGCCGTTAGTTGAACACCCTATGGGTGCTTAACTAACGGCGGGTCCCCGACCGCGGGCGTCTCAAGGACCGGGGGTGCGTTCCACCGCGGCCTCGGCGGTCGCCGCCTCGGCCTCGCGGATCGCCGCGCCCTCGAGCGCGTTGGAGAGCGCTCGCACGTAGGCTCGTGCCGAAGCCTCGAGGATGTCGGTGGCGACGCCCTGGCCGGTCGCGAGGCGGCCGGCGGCGCGCAGCATCACGCTGACCGCGCCGAGGGCGTCATCACCCCCGGTCACCGCCTCGACCGTGTATTGGCGCAGCTCGCACTCGGTGCCGGTCGCCTTCTGGATCGCGTGGAAGATCGCGTCGACCGGACCGTCGCCGCTGGACTCGCCGACCGCCTCCTCGCCCGAGGGGAGCTTGACCGCGACGCGAGCTAACGGCTCGCGTCGCGAGCCTGCCTCGACCTCGAACCAGGCCAGCTCGTGGGCGTCCTCGCGCTCGCGCATCTCGTCGGAGACGATCGCCTCCAGGTCGAGCGCCGTCACCTGCTTCTTGCGATCGGCGATCTCCTTGAAGCGCTTGAACGCCGCGTTGAGGGCGTTGCCCTCAACCTGGAAGCCGAGCTGCTCCAAGGCGTCGCGCAGCGCGTGGCGGCCGGAGTGCTTGCCGAGCACGATCGAGTTGGACTCCAGGCCGATCTCGGTCGCGTCCATGATCTCGTAGGTCGTGCGCTCCTTCAGCACGCCGTCCTGGTGGATCCCGGACTCGTGCGCAAAGGCGTTGCGCCCGACGACTGCCTTGTTCGGCTGCACCGGGTAGCCGGTGAGGCGCGAGACCATGCGGCTGGTGCGGGCCAGCTCGCGGGTATTGACCGTCGTCGTCAGGCCGTGAGCGTCCTCGCGGGTCCGGATCAGCATCACGATCTCCTCGAGCGAGCAGTTGCCGGCCCGCTCGCCAATCCCGTTGACCGCGCACTCGACCTGGCGGGCGCCGGCCAGCACCCCGGCGTAGGAGTTGGCGACCGCCATCCCCAGGTCGTCGTGGCAGTGGACCGAGAGCTCGACCCCGCGCAGCGCGGGCGCCAGCTCGTAGAGGCGGTGGAAGAACTCGGCGTACTCCTCGGGGGTGGTGTAGCCGACCGTGTCGGGGATGTTGATCACCGTCGCGCCCTCCTCGACCGCGATCGCGCAGACCTCGGCGGTGAACTCGACGTCGGCGCGGGTCGCGTCCATCGGCGAGAACTCGACGTCGTCGCAGTAGGAGCGGGCAAGAGCGACGGCGGCCCGCGCCTGGCCCTTGACGTCATCGCGGTCCGTCTGCAGCTGGTGCTCGATGTGTATGTCGGAGGTGGAGATGAAGGTGTGGATACGGGGCCGGGCGGCGTCCCGGATCGCCCCCCAGGCGGCGTCGATGTCCGCCTTGTGCGTGCGGGCGAGGCCGCAGATCGTCGGCCCCTCGACGCCGCGGGCGATCGCCTCCACCGCCTCGAAGTCACCGGGCGAGGTGATCGGGAAGCCGGCCTCGATCACGTCGACGCCGAGTCGCGCCAGCTGCTGGGCTATCTCGACCTTCTCGGCCGTGTTCAGCGAGATGCCGGGCGATTGCTCCCCGTCGCGGAGCGTCGTATCGAAGATGTGGACGCGGTTGGCGTCGGTTGGTGGACTCACGGGACTTACCTCCTTCTCCGATTGAACCGAATGGCCTTGTCTCTCGCGGCTATCGCGCCGCCCAGCGCTATTCCCCCCGAAGGGGGAGGAGAAGGAGAAGCGCCAGGCTGTCGAGCCGGGGGTTCATACGGTCGAGCCAGGTTAGCGCACCTCGGCGAGCCCGAATAGGCTGCGCCCGATGGAGTCCGTCTCCGCCCCCTCCGGTGACGATCGCGTCTCGCGCACCACCTGGCTCGCCCTGCTGGCGATGGGGATTTCCGTCGTCGTGATCGCCAATGACTTCTCGGCGATCAACGTCGCGCTGCCGACGATGGAGCGGGACTTCGATACCGACGTCAACACGATCCAGTGGGTGATCAACGCCTACGCGCTGACGTTCGGCGTCCTGATCGTCACCGGCGGACGGCTGGCGGACATGTTCGGCCGCAGGCGCGCCTTCTTCGTCGGCACGGCGATCTTCGCCTCGATGTCGGCGCTCGGGGGCGCGGCGCCGTCGGAGACCTGGCTGATCGCCAGCCGTGTGCTGATGGCGGTCGGCGGCGCGTTGATGTGGCCAGCCATCCTCGGCATGACCTACGAGATCCTGCCCGAGGAGAAGGCCGGCCTGGCCGGTGGCATCATCATCGGCGCGGCAGGGCTCGGCAACGCGCTCGGGCCGTTGATAGGCGGCGTCCTCACCGACCTGCTCAGCTGGCGATGGGTCTTCTTCGTCAACGTGCCGATCTCCGTCGTCGCGGTCGCGATCACCTGGTCGCTGGTCCACATCGAGGAGCCGGAGGGCGGGAGGCAGCGAATCGACTACGCGGGGATAGCGGCCCTCTCGGTCGGCCTCGTATCGCTCCTGGTCGCGCTCGACCAGGCGAACGACTGGGGCTGGGGCGACCCGAGGACGATTGCGCTGCTGGTCCTTGCGGCCGTGCTCGTCGTCGCCTTCCTGCCGATCGAGCGGCGGGCCGGGATGGCGGCTCTGGTGCCCCGAGACGTGATCCGCAACGAGAGCTTCCGCGCGTCGTGCCTCGCAATCCTCTTCATGTCGGCAACCTTCTTCGCGGCACTGCTCTACCTGCCGCAGTTCATGCAGAAGCAGCTGGGCTACACGCCGCTCGAGGCGGGCCTCGGGATGCTGCCGTTCCTCGCCACCTTCGCGCTCGTCTCCTTCGTAGCCGGGCCCCTATACGAGCGGCTCGGCGCGAAGCTGCTCGTCTCGGTCGGCTCCGCCTGTATCGCCGTGGCGCCGTTCCTCCTCTCCCTCGTCGACGAGGGCTCGGGCTACGGCTCGCTCGTCCTCGGCATGGTCGTGCTCGGCTTCGGCATCGGCAGCTTCTACCCGACGGCGACGACCGCGGGCGTCACGTCGGTCGACGACTCGCAAACGAGCCTCGCCGGCGGGATCGTCTACATGTTCCAGATCGCCGGCGGCTCGATCGGCCTCGGGCTGACGACGACGGTCTTCGCCTCGCAGGACTCGTTCGTCGACGGGATTCAAGCCGGCTTCCGGCTCGACGCGGCCCTTGCCCTCGTCGGCTTCCTGATCGCGCTGGCGTTCGTCGGTGGGCGCCTGCTCCGTCGTCGAGCGCCTAACGAGGGAGCTTCGGCTTAGCGGCGGTGCGGGTCTCCTGGATTTCGGCGTCCCTTCCAGGGCCGCCCCTCAAGAGGTCCTTGTCCGGTCCGCCGATCAGCAGGTCGGCGCCGCCACCGCCGCTGAGGAAGTCAGCGCCCTGCCCGCCGAACAGCGCGTCCCCTTCCGCCCCACCGATCAGACGATCGTTGTCGCTTCCGCCGATCAACTTGTCCGCGCCGCCGCCGCCGATCAGCAGATCGCGGTGTGGCCCGCCGCGCATCGTCACGGGCACGGGAACCGTCGGGGTCACAGAGACGATGTCCTCACCGGCGCCCGAGTTCACTTCGAAGCTGGCTATCTGCGGTGCGTCGCAGACCAGCTCGTTTTCGTGCCCTTCGGGGTGGACGCAAACTTCTCCGCCGACTTCCAGGGGAACGACCGATTCGATCACGTATTTGCGTCCGTCTGGAGTCAGGAAGATGTGGATCCGGTTCCCTTCCGGCCCGCCCGCGAGCAAGACGTTGTAGGCGCCCGCTGCGGGCGTCGCGGGCAGCACCGCGAGTACGGCGACGAGCGCTGCGAGGATCAAGAGCGCCTTCTTCACTAAATGGAGAACATCGCGGCGCGCCCTACGTTGCGCCGAAGCCATCGGTCAGAGGTCGACCGAACGGCCGACGCTGAAGCCCTCGAGTTCGAGGATGCGGGAGATCGTCTCCTCGCGAACCGGCGCATCCGTGGTCAACGCCATCACCGCCTGCTCGCCGCCGGCCGAGGCGCCGACCGCAGCCGAGATGATGTTCACGCCCTCCTCGCCGAACATCGTGCCGACCCTGCCGATCATGCCCGGCTGGTCGGCGTAGCGGAATACGGCGAGATGGTCGGCGAAGGGCAGGTAGAAGCTCTCGCCCCATACCGATACGAGATACGGCTCGTTGCGGGGGCCGACCCCCGTCCCGGAGACTTCGGCCGCCTCGCCCTCGGCCCCAAGACGCACGGTGACGAGCTCGGTGAAGTCCTCGGAGCCGCTGTCCTTCGTCTCGATCAGCTCGATGCCGCGCTCTTCCGCCATCTGCGGGGCGTTGACGAGGTTGACCGGCTCCTCGGTGTGGCCGGAGAGAATGCCGACGAGGACGGCGATGCCCAGCAGGCGCGTGTCGTGACTCGCGATCCGTCCGCGGAACTCGGCGGTGACCCGATCGACCGAACCGTCGCCGAGCCCCTGGGCGAGGCGGCCGAGCTTTTCGCAGAGCGGCACGAAGGGCGACAACGCCTCCATCTCCTCCGGGCGGACCGCCGCGATGTTGACGGCATTGGTGACGACGCCCCCGTTGAGCGCCGCCGTCACCTGTTCGGCGGTGACGATGCCCGCGCGGTCCTGCGCCTCGGCGGTCGAGGCGCCGAGATGCGGCGTGACGACGACGTCGTCGCGGGCGAAGATGGCGTGGTCGGTGAAGGGCTCAGAGGGGAAGACGTCTAGCGCGGCGCCGCCCAGCTTCCCCGACTCGAGGCCAGCCATGACCGCGTCGAGGTCGACCAGCTCGCCGCGGGCGCAGTTGACCAGCCGCGCCCCCTGTTTCATCGCGGCGACCGCGTCCGAGTCGATCAGGTTCACGGTCTCCGGGGTCTTCGGCACGTGGAGGGTGACGACGTCGGCACGGCCGAGCAGCTCCGCCAACTCCGAGACGCCCTCGACGCCGAGCTCGCGGAAGCGCTCGGCCGAGACGAACTTGTCGAAGCCGAGAACATCCATCTCGAAGCTCTGGGCGCGGCGAGCGACCAGCTGGCCGATGCGGCCGAAGCCGATCACCCCAAGCGTCTTGCCGTATAGCTCCGAGCCCTTGAAGCGCGGCCGCTCCCAAGCGCCGCGGGTCAGTGAGCCGTGCGCCTGCGGGACGTTGCGGCAGAGGGCGAGCGCCAGCGCCAGCGTGTGCTCTGCGGCGGCGACCGAGTTCGATTCCGGCGCGTTGGCGACGACGATGCCGCGTCGCGTCGCGGCCGGGATGTCGACGTTGTCGACGCCCGTACCGGCGCGGCCGATCACCTTGAGGTTGTCGGCGCGCTCGATCAGGTCGGCGGTGACCTGCGTCGCGGAGCGGACGAGGATCGCGTCGTATTCCGCGATCGCCTCCCGCAGCTCCTCCTCGGACATCTCGAGGCCGAGGTCGACCTCGAAGTTCTGGCGCAGCAGGTCGACGCCGGAGTCGGCAATCTTCTCCTTGACGAGGACCTTCACGGGCGCACCTCGGCGGCGTTCTGGACTACCCAGTCGACGCAGGCGGTGAGCGCCTCGACGTCAGCGGGCTCGACGGCCGGGAACATGCCGACCCGGAGCTGGTTGCGACCGAGCTTGCGGTAGGGCTCGACGTCGACGATGCCGTTGGCGCGCAGGGCGGCGGCGAGCGCGGCCGCCTCGACCGAGTCGTCGAAGTCGATCGTGCCGACGACGAGCGAGCGCTTCGCCGGGTCGGCGACGAACGGGGTTGCGAACTGGCTGCGCTCGGCCCAGCCGTAGAGGCGGTTCGAGGAATCGCGGGCGCGCCCCACCGACCAGTCGAGGCCTCCCCCTTCCAGCATCCATTCGACCTGGTCGGCGAGGAGAAGCAGGGTCGCGAGCGCCGGCGTGTTGTAGGTCTGGTTCTTGCGCGAGTTGGAGATCGCGGTCGGAAGCGAGAAAAAGGCCGGCTGCCAGCGGCCGGCGGTGCCGTCGAGCTCCTCGGCCCGGGCGACCGCGGCGGGGCTGAGCAGGGCGAGCCAGAGCCCGCCGTCCGATCCGAAGCCCTTCTGCGGGGCGAAGTAATAGGCGTCCGCCTGGCGGACGTCGAGCGGCAGGCCGCCGGCGGCCGACGTGCCGTCTATCAGGACGAGGGCGTCGCCTGCTCCGGCAGGGCGCCGAACGTCGACCATGACCCCGGTAGAGGTCTCGTTGTGAGCCCAGGCGATCGCGTCGGCGCTCGGGTCGGCGGTCGGCTCAGGGGCGTCGCCGGGGTCCGCCTCGACGACGATCGGGTCGGCGAGGAACGGAGCGCCGGCCGTCGACTTGGCGAACTTGCCGGAGAACTCACCGTAGACGAGGTGCAGGGCCCGCTCGCGCACGAGCCAGGCGGCCGCGGCGTCCCAGAAGGCGGTCGCCCCTCCATTGCCGAGCGCCACCTCGTAGCCGTCGGGGAGCGAGAAGAGCTCGGCGAGGCCGTCGCGCACGCGACCGACCAGGTCGCGGACGGGCGCCTGCCGGTGCGACGTTCCCATCAGCTCGGCACGCTCCGCGAGCTTCGCCAGCGCCTCGGGCCGCACCTTAGAGGGACCGCAGCCAAAGCGGCCGTCGGCGGGCTTGAGGTCGGCGGGGATCTGGGCAGTGGTGGTTGAGGTCATCGTGTATAGCGTCTACCAACCGGTAAACGGCGGGGCGGCTAGGTTAGTGACCGCCCCGGCAGCGGCGGGGTTTGGCTACGCTGCCGAACGTGGGCGAGCCGACCAAAGGCGATGGCTACGCGGTTGCGCACCTCGACGACCTCGGCGAGGGCTACGGCTTCCGCAAGATCCGCAAGGGGCTCGGGGTCAATGCGTTTGGCGCCAACGCAATCGTCATCCCGCCGGGCTTCGAGACCGGTCGCCACCTGCACGAGGAGCAGGAGGAGCTCTACTTCCTGCACAGCGGCCACATCGCGATCGAGTTCGGCGACGGCACCAGCCACGAGCTCGAGCCCGGCGGCCTCGCCTGGGTCGACGCCCCTACGGTGCGCAAGATCCGCAACCTCAGCGACTCCGAAGACGCCGTCTACGTGGTCGTCGGCGGCAAGGACGGCTACGTCGGCCGCGACGGCAAGCTGCCCCCGGGAGAGGAGAGCCGCCTCGGCAAGGGCGGCCCTCCCGGTCTCGCGGCCGCCTAGCTCGAAGAGACCGCGAAAACCAAGCAGGTCGGGGGACGCAGGGAGGGCGCCGAAGCGAGCGCACTGAAATCGTGCGTGAGCGAGGCGCCCGACCGAGGACTCCGAGATGCGCCGGTTTGCAGCGGTCTCAGAACTCTTGGTCGATCCAGGGCATCATGTTGCGGAGGTCCTTTCCGACCTCCTCGACCTGGTGCCCCGCCCCCTCCTCGCGCATGCGGGAGAGGTTCTCGCCGCCGGCCCGGTTCTCGGCGATCCACTCCTTGGCGAACTCGCCCGACTGGATCTCGGAGAGGATCTGCTTCATCGCCGCCCGCGACTCCTCGCCGATGACGCGCTTGCCGCGGGTCATGTCGCCGTACTCGGCGGTGTTGGAGATCGAGTAGCGCATCCCCTGGACGCCCTTCTCGTACATCAGGTCGGCGATCAGCTTCAGCTCGTGCAGGCACTCGAAGTAGGCGAGGCGCGGGTCGTAGCCGGCCTCGACCAGCGTCTCGAAGCCGGCCCGGACCAGCTCGGAGGCGCCACCGCAGAGGACGGCCTGCTCGCCGAAGAGGTCGGTCTCGCACTCGTCCTTGAAGGTGGTCTCGATGATCGCGGCGCGACCGCCGCCGATTCCCGACGCGTAGGCGAGGACGAGGTCGTGCGCTTCGCCGCTCGCATCTTGGTGGACGGCCATCAGGCAGGGCACCCCCCGCCCTTCCTCGAACTGACGGCGGACCAGGTGGCCGGGCCCCTTGGGGGCGACCATGCCGACGTCGACGCCGGGCGGCGGCGCGATCTGCTCGAAGTGGATCGAGAAGCCGTGACCGAAGAGGACGAGGTTGCCGGGCGCGATCCCGTCGGCAATCTCCGCCTCCCAGACCTCCGCCTGCTTCTCGTCCGGCAGCAGCACCATGACGATGTCGCCCCGGCTCGCCGCTTCGGCGACGTCGAGCACCTCGAAGCCGGCCTCCTGAGCCTGGGCACGGCTGGAGGAGCCGGAGCGGAGGCCGACGACAACCTCCACACCGGAGTCCTTCAGGTTGAGGGCGTGGGCGTGACCCTGCGAGCCGTAGCCGAGCACGGCGACGGTCTTGCCCTCCAGCTTCGCGAGATCGGCGTCCTTGTCGTAGAAGATGTCGTCGGTTTTCATGGCGGGCAGGCTAACGGAGGGCTCGCCTCAGCAGCTTGCCCGACGGGGTGCGCGGCAGCGCCGCCGCCAGCTCCACCCGCTTCGGCACCTTGAACCCCGCGAGCTCCTCCGCGCAGTGGCGCCGCAGCTCGTCGGGGGTGACCTCCGAGTCGCCGGCGAGGACCACGACCGCGGTCACGGCCTGCTGCCACTCGGGGTCCTCGCGGCCGATCACAGCCGCGTCTGCGACCGCGGGGTGGCGCAGCAGGACCTGCTCGACTTCAGCGGGAACGACGTTCTCGCCGCCGGTGACGATCATGTCGTCGATCCGGTCCTCGACGTAGAGGAAGCCTTCGTCGTCGATGCGGCCGAGGTCACCGGTGTGCAGCCAGCCGTCCGCGTCTACGCACCCCGGCGCCACCGTGGGCCCCTGGACCAGGATCTCGCCGTCCTGGATGCGGAGGTGAGTGGTCACCAGCGGCCGGCCGGCCGAGCCGAGCTTGCGGCGCGCGTCGCCGGGCGCAAGCGTCGTCACCTGGGAGCAGGCCTCGGTGAGGCCATAGGTCTGAACGACGGTCGCGCCGCGCCCGGTCGCCTCTTCGAGCGGCTCCGCGGGGACAGGTCCCCCACCGACCAGGATTGCCCGCGGGCCGGAGAGGTCGGCGCCGGCCTCCAGCAGGCGGGTGAGCATCGTCGTGACCAGCGAGACGACGGTGATCCCGTCCCGCTCGAGCGCTGCGGCGACGCGGTCGACGTCGAAGCCGTCGTGGAGGACCGCCGTCGTGCCGTAGATGACCGAGCGCATGAAGATGCCAAGGCCGCCGATGTGGCTGAGAGGCAGGCAGCAGAGCCATCGGTCCTCAGGCTCTACGCCGATGTTGAACGCCGAGCCGACCGCGTTCCAGAGGAAGTTGCCGTAGGTCAGTTCGACCGCCTTCGGCGCGCCGCTGCTGCCGCTGGTCAGGATGCGGCAGCAGGGAGCGTCCATGTCGTGCTCGCCGAGCAGCGGCAGGTCCGCCTCGGTCTGGGTCAGCTGGCCGGGGTCCTCGAGGGCGACGTCGGGTTCCTCGGCGGCGATCACGGCGGACCGCTCTGCCTCGGTAAGACGCGGTCCCAGCGGCAGCAGCACCGCGCCCACCTTCATCAGGGCGTGCATGAGCACAACCTGCTCGCGGTGCGGGTGCATGGTCAGCGCCGCCACGGAGCCGCGGCGCACGCCGTGGGCCTCCAGCCGCCGGGCAACCCAGCTCGCCTCCGCCTCCAGCTCGGCGTAGGTGACCTCGGACCCGTCCGCAACGAGGGCGATGCGGTCGGGACAGGTCCGGGATCTCTGGTCGAGCCAGTCGTCGAGCTTCATCGGCGCCGGGATATCGTTGCCGATATGCCGCTGCGCCATAAGGACGCCCCGCCCGAGGACGCCCTCTACGCGCCGATCGAGTGGGAGAGCGCCGGCGAGTACGAGGACATCCGCTACGAGAAGGCCGACGGGATCGCGAAGATCACGATCGACCGGCCGCGCGTCCTCAACGCCTTCCGGCCCCAGACGTTGATTGAGATCTCTGCGGCGCTGGACGTGGCGCGCGAGGACACGAAGATCGGCGTCGTCCTCCTCACGGGAGAGGGCGAGCGCGCCTTCTGCTCGGGCGGCGACCAGACCGTGCGCGGCGACACCGGCTACGTCGAGGAGGGCGCCTCGCTCGGCCGCTTCCACGTCACCGATTTGCAGGTCCAGATGCGTCGCCTTCCCAAGCCGGTCGTCGCGATGGTCGCCGGCTACGCGATCGGCGGCGGTCACGTGCTGCACGTCTGCTGCGACATGACGATCGCGGCGGACAACGCGCGCTTCGGCCAGACCGGGCCGAAGGTCGGCTCCTGGGACGGCGGCTTCGGCGCCTCGCTGCTGCGAGATTTGGTCGGGACCAAGAAGGCGAAGGAGTTCTGGCTGCTCTGCCGCCAGTACGACGCCGAGGAGGCGCGCGAGATGGGGCTCGTCAACGCGGTCGTGCCGCTCGCGGACCTGGAGCGCGAGACCGTCGCCATGTGCCGCGAGATGCTCGCCCTCTCCCCCTTCGCGCTCCGCCTCGTCAAGGCCAGCTTCAACGCCCACGAGGACGGCTATGCCGGCATCCAGCAGCTCGCTCACGACGCCAACCTCCTCTTCTACGGGTCGGACGAGGCACGCGAGGGCCGCGAGTCGTTCAAGGAGAAGCGCCGCCCCGACTTCTCCAAGTTCCCCCGCCGGCCATGAGAATCTGGCTGATGGCCGCGCGTCCGCGGACGCTGCCGGCGGCAATCGCACCAGTGCTCGTGGGGACGATGGCCGCGGTCGAATGGGTCGGCGAGCTACCGCGGCTCGGTGGCTTCGTCGCCGCCTTGGTTGGCTCGATCTTCATCCAGATCGGCACCAACCTGGCGAACGACTACTCGGACGCCAAGCGCGGCGCCGACACGGCCGACCGGCTGGGACCGGTGCGGGTCACCTCGGCTGGGCTGGTTGCGCCGCGCCGCGTGCTCGTCGCCACCTACGTTGCCTTCGCGATCGCCGTCGCCTGCGGCCTCTACCTCGCCGCGCTGGCCGGGCCGGTCATCCTGCTGATCGGCGTCGTCTCGATCGCCGCCGGCGTCCTCTACACCGGCGGACCCCGTCCATACGGGTACGCGGGTCTCGGCGAGGTCTTCGTCTTCCTCTTCTTCGGCCTGGTCGCCGTCAACGGCTCCTACTACGTGCAGCTCGAGGAGCTCGACGCGCTGCCCCTCGGGCTCTCCGTCTCGGTCGGCTTCCTGGCCACCGCGATCCTCGTCGTCAACAACGTGCGCGACATGGAGACCGATCGGCGGGCAGGCAAGACGACGCTCGCCGTGCGCATGGGCCGAACCAACGCCGTCACGCTGTACCGCCTCCTCGCCCTGGGCGCCTTCGCGGTGCTGCCGATCGCGCTGCTGGCCGGTGAAGGCAGCATGCTGCCGCTGATCGGCCTCGCGGCTCTGCCGCTGGCGATCCCTCCTCTGCGGACCGTCAGCAATCGAACTGACGGCCCCTCGCTCAACGGAGCCCTCGCTGCGACCGGCGTCCTGCTCGGCGCCTTCAGCCTGCTCGTCTCCGTCGGCCTGCTGCTGGCCGCCTGACAGCCGGTGCGAAGCTGTACGGCGTGAAGATCGCGTCGGTCGAGGTCGTCCCCTACGCGCTCCCTTTCCGGGAGCCGTATGCAACGGCCCGGGGCACGCTGCGACGGCGCGAGATGGCGCTGCTGCGCCTGCGCGACGAGGACGGGCTCCAGGGCCTCGGGGAAGCGGTTCCGCTGTCGATGCGCGGAGGCGTGAGCCTTCCCCGGGTGGTCGCCGAGCTAGAGGCTCTGCGCGAGCGGGAGAGCCTCGACGAGGCGACGCTGCGCGATGGAGCCGCCGGCCTGTCGGCACCGGCCCGCTGCGCGGCCCTGACCGCGCTGGCCGACCTGCGGGGCAGGCACGCGGCGGCCAGACATGGCGAGCCCGGCGGGGAGTCCATCCCACCGGTTCGGTGCAACGCGAGCCTTGTCGCGGGCGAGCCGGCTGCCGTCGCCGGCGACGCCGAGCGCTGGGCCGCCGACGGGTTCCGCGCCTTCAAGCTGAAGCTGGGAAGGGGCGACGACGTGGCGCAGGTGCGGGCGGTGCGCGAGGCGCTCGGAGCCGAAGCCTGCATCAGGGTCGACGTGAATGCCAGCTGGGACCTGGAGACGGCGAAGCGGCGCATGGCTGAGCTGGAGCCGCTCGAGATCGAGCTTGCGGAGCAACCGGTCGCCACGCTCGAGGAAGCGGCCGAGCTCGCCAGGTCGACGCTGATCCCAATCGCCGCCGACGAGAGCGTCGAGAGTCGCGCCGACGCTGTCCGCGCCTCCGAGCTGGGCGCTTGCGCCATGACCGGGATCAAGCTCTCGAAGGTTGGCGGCCCCGAGGAGGCCGTCGAGATCGCCGAGGTGCTTCCCGCCTACCTTTCGAGCGCCCTCGACGGCCCGGTCGGCATCGCGGCCGCCGCCCAGGTCGCGGCGACGCTCGGCGAGGCGGGCGAGCGACCCGGCACCGGCCTCGCCCACGGGTTGGCCACGCAACGGCTCTTCGCATCGACGGTCGCGAGCGTCGGACCGCAGCTGCGCGGCGACATGCTTCACCTTCCCGAGGGCCCGGGCCTCGGCGTCGAGATCGACGAGGCAGCGCTCGAGGCCCACCGCATCTAGCCTGCCTGGCGGGTTATGCGTCATATAGGCGCATAAGTCGCCAGGTCAATGGATCCGACCAACGCCAACACCGCCCTCGCCTCGGTTTTCGTCGAGGAGCTGACCCGTAGCGGGGTCCGGCAGGCCGTCATCTCCCCCGGCTCGCGCTCCACGCCTCTCGCCGTCGCGCTCTGGCGCGAGCCTGCGATCGACGTCAGCGTGATCGTCGACGAGCGCTCGGCCGCCTTCTTCGCCCTCGGCGCCGCCCAGGCGAGCGGCGACCCGGTGGCGATCCTCTGCACCTCGGGGACGGCTGCCGCCAACCTCCACCCGGCGGTCGCCGAGGCCGACCTCTCCGCGGTCCCGCTGATCCTGCTGAGCGCCGACCGCCCCCCGGAGCTGCGCGCCGTCGGCGCCGGGCAGACGATCGACCAGATCAAGCTCTACGGCTCGGCGGTGCGCTGGTTCTGCGAGGTCGGCACCCACGACGCGGACGACAGCGGCCTGCTCCACCTCCGCTCCACCGCCTGCCGCGCGGTCGCCGCGGCGCGCGGTGAGCCGCGTCCCGGGCCTGTCCACCTCAACCTCGCCTGGCGCGAGCCGCTGGCGCCGGTACCCGTCGAGGGCGCGGTCACGGCCAGCGAGCCCCTGGCCGTCGACGGCCGCGCCGAGGGCCGGCCGCTCACCGCCGTCACGCCCTACGGCGCCGCGCCGTCAGACGTCCTGCTCGACGAGGTCGCCGGCCAGATCGAGCGGGCCAAGTCCGGGGTCATCGTCGCCGGACGGCAGCTAGATCCCGATCTGCGTGAGCCGTTGGCCCGCCTCGCCCGCGCCTCCGGCATGCCGATCCTCGCCGAGCCGACCTCGCAATTGCGCTGCGGTCCGCACGACCGCTCGCACGTCGTGACCGCGTATGACCTGCTGCTCCGCGAGGAGCGCTTTCGCGAGGAGAGCCGACCTGACCTCGTCATCCGCTTCGGCGAGATGCCGACCAGCAAGCCGCTGCGCTCCTGGCTGGCCGGTTCCGGAGCCGACGAGGTAGTCGTCGATCGGCTCGCCGGCTGGAACGAGCCGACGCGCCGCGCCGCGGCAATGCTCCGTGCCGATCCCGTGCGGCTGGCGGCAGGCTCGGCAGAGCGCCTGGGCGAGCAGCGACCGGCCCCCGCGGCCTGGCTCGATGCCGAGCGAGCGGCGCGCGACGCGATCGAGGCGGAGCTGGCCACCGAGGCGGCGCCGACCGAGCCCGGCCTGCAACAGGCGCTTGGCGCGGCTTATGCGAACGGCGACCTGATCT
>DATABM010000092.1:0-7323 GCA_036259555.1 Solirubrobacterales bacterium | reverse complement strand
TCTAGCGCGATCGGGGCATCGGGGGCGGCGAGCGTGTCGCCGGTCCCGGTTTCCTTGAGGCCGACGCCCGCGCAGATGTCGCCCGCGTAGCACTCCTCGATCTCCTCGCGGCTGTTGGCGTGCATCATCAGCAGCCGGCCGATGCGCTCGGTCTTGCCGGTGGTTACGTTGAGGACGCGGCTGCCGGCGCTGAGCTTGCCCGAGTAGACGCGGAAGTAGGTGAGCTTGCCGACGTAGGGGTCGGTCATGATCTTGAAGGCGAGCGCGGCGAAGGGGCCGCTGTCGTCGGCGGGGCGCGTGGCCTCGGTCGGCTCGTCTTCGCCCTTGCCCGCCGGCACCAGGCCGGTCACGGGCTCGACCTCGAGCGGCGAGGGCAGCAGCTCGACGACCGCGTCGAGCAGCGGCTGCACGCCCTTGTTCTTGAACGAGGAGCCGCAGAGGACCGGCGTCACCTTGGTGTCGATCGTCGCCTGGCGCAGCGAGGCGGCGATCCGCTCGTGCGGGATCTCCTCCTCGCCGAGGTAGGCCTCCATCAGCTCGTCGTCGTAGTCGGCGCAGGCCTCGATCAGCTGGGTGCGGTACTCGTCGGCTTTGTCGCTGAGGTCGGCGGGGATCTCGGTCGTCTCGAACTCGGTGCCGAGCTCGTCTTTCCAGACCAGCGCCTTCATCTCGATCAGGTCGACGACGCCGACGAAGTCGCCCTCCGCGCCGATCGGCAGCTGGATCGGCAGCGGATGCGCGCCGAGCCGGTCGATCATGGTCTGCACGGCGTTGTAGAAGTCGGCGCCGGTGCGATCCATCTTGTTGATGTAGGCAAAGCGCGGCACCTTGTACTTGTCAGCCTGGCGCCAGACCGTCTCGGACTGCGGCTCGACGCCCGCGACGGCGTCGAAGACGGCAACGGCGCCGTCGAGGACGCGGAGGCTGCGCTCGACCTCGACGGTGAAGTCGACGTGGCCCGGCGTGTCGATGATGTTGATCCGGTGCCCCTCCCAGTCGCAGGCGGTCGCGGCCGAGGTGATCGTGATGCCGCGTTCCTGCTCCTGCTCCATCCAGTCCATGACGGCGGCGCCCTCGTGGACCTCGCCGATTTTGTGCGTGCGGCCGGTGTAGTAGAGGATGCGCTCGGTCGTCGTCGTCTTGCCGGCGTCGATGTGCGCCATGATCCCGATGTTGCGGGTTTTCTCTAGGGGGAAGCTGCGTGCCATGTCTTTAAGTTAGGGGCTGCTCTTGAGATTGGGACGAAAGAAACGACGGCCTTCCGGCGGCGGCCGGGATCGGCGCATGAAAAAGGCCCTCGCGGGCCCGGCGAAACGAACTGCGCACACTGCGAAAGAAAAGCCTGAGCGACGGGCGATGATAGCAGCGGGGCGCCGCCGCGCAATGGTCGCGCGGGTCCGCTTCGAAAAGCTGACGCGCCGTGTCGATCGCGGCGCCAACGCGGTCCTCGTCGGAGCCCCGCGGGTGGCCACCTGGACCAGGGCGGCGGACCGTCGGGCCAACCGGACCATGCTGCGAGCCTGGCCGTTCGTCGCGCGCCTCCTGCGGTTCCTGCGTCGCGTGCGCGCGCGGCTCTGGCGCCTGCTGCGGCCGCTGGCACGCCGTGCTTTCCGGCTGCTGGGCTGGCTCGAACCGCGCCTCTTGCGAGCGCGGGACGTCGCGGTCCGCGCCTCGGTGCGGGCGAGCGGCGTGCTGACGCCGGAGCGGGGCGTCTGCCTGGCGGTAGTCGCCGCGGCCGCCTGCCTCGCCGTCTCCCAGTTCGTCGACTACCGGGCCGTCGAGGTCGGGCAGCCCGGCTACGCCGGCCTGCCGGCCGCCGAGCCGCCAGCCGTCGCGGCCGAGCCGACCGGCGCGGCGCACGCGTACCTGCTGCTGCCGGTGGCGGCGCTGGCGGCCCTTCTGGCCGCGGCGGGCCTGCGCACCCCGCGCCGACGGGCCGAAAACGACGGTCGGGCCGTTCTTTTCGGCCCATCGGCCGGTCGACGGGGGCGGGCCGTCGCCGTCCTCGGGGCGGTCGGGCTGGCCGTCGCCCTCCTGATCGACCGGCCGGCCGGGCTCGAGGTCGGCGCCGAGGCGACGCGCTTCTCCGGCGCCACCGCGGTCCTGCGCGACGGCTTCTACGCCGAGCTGGTCTCCTCAGCCGCTCTGATGTTGACCGGACTGCTGCTCGTCCTCGCTCCGAAGGCCGCGGCCCGCTACCATGCGCGGCCGTGCCGAACACGAATCAACTCATTCGCAAGGGCCGCAAGCGCCCTAAGAAGAAGACCACGACGCCCGGCCTCAAGTCAGGGCAGGGCAATAAGAAGCGGGTCGCCGCGCCACAGCGCCGCGGCGTCTGCACCCGCGTCGCCACGGTAACGCCGAAGAAGCCGAACTCGGCCCTTCGCAAGATCGCCCGAGTGCGGTTGACCAACGGCATGGAGGTCACGACCTACATCCCGGGCGAGGGCCACAACCTGCAGGAGCACTCGGTGGTCCTGGTCAGGGGTGGTCGCGTCAAGGACCTGCCGGGCGTCCGCTACAAGGTCGTGCGCGGCACGCTCGACGCGGCCGGCGTCTCCGACCGCAAGCAGTCGCGCTCCCGCTACGGCGTCAAGGCTTCCTAGTCCGTGCCGCGCCGCTCCGCCGCACAGATCCGCCCCGTCGAGCCCGACGCGCGCTTTCGCAACCGGCTCGTCCAGCAGATCATCAACAAGGTCATGTTGGACGGCAAGAAGTCGCTCGCCGAGCGGATCGTCTACGACGCGCTGGCGATCGTCTCCGAGCGCTCCGGCGAGGATCCGGTCGAGCAGCTGGAGGCGGCGATCAAACAGCTGACCCCGGTCCTCGAGGTTCGGTCCCGCCGCGTCGGCGGCGCGACCTACCAGGTGCCGGTCGAGGTGCCTGCCCGCCGCGCCCGCACCCTCGCCGTCCGCTGGCTCGTCGACTTCTCCCGCAGCCGTCGCGAGTACTCGATGTCCGAGCGCCTGGCCGGGGAGATCCTCGACGCGATCCAACAGCAGGGCAGTGCCTGGAAGCGTAAGGACGACATCTACCGCATGGCGCAGGCGAACAAGGCGTTCGCTCACTATCGCTGGTAGCTGACCTCGGCTCGATGAGCCGCCCCCTCCTTGCCGTCGACGTCGACGGCGTCATCTCCCTCTTCGGCTTCGACGCACCGCCCGAGCGCGGCACGACGCGGTTCGAGCTCGTGGACGGCGTTCCCCACTGCATATCGCTGGCGGCGGGAGAGCGGCTGCGGCGGCTCTGCGGCCACTTCGAGATGGTCTGGGCGAGTGGCTGGGAGGACAAAGCGAACTTCTACCTGCCCTCGCTGCTCGGCCTGGAGGAGTGCGGACACGTCAGCTTCGACGGGCGAGTCGCCACCGGTGGCGCGCACTGGAAGCTCGAGCCACTCGACGAGTACGCGCGAGGCCGCGCCCTGGCATGGATCGACGACAACTTCGACGACAGCTGCTACGAGTGGGCCGAGGGGCGCGACGAGCCGACGCTGCTCGTTCCGACCGAGCCGCACCGGGGGCTGGAGGAGGCGCACGTCGACGCCTTGGTCGCCTGGACCGAAGCCCTTTAGCCCTGCGGCCACCCCGACCGATTCGGCTGTCTACACTGGCCCGATGGAGGGGTTCCTGCCGATCTTCTTCCTCGCCGTCGTCCTGAAGATTCCGGTCTTCGCGGCGCTCTGGCTCGTCTGGTGGGCGAGCAAGGCCCACGACCAAGAGGTCTCGGGCGAGGACTCGGGCGGCGGCTTCGGGCGGCGTCGTCCGCTGCCCGTCCGGCCGCGCGGGCCGCATGGAAGCCCTGGAGCCGCTAAGCGGCGACGGCGGAACGGCTCGCTTGCTCCGCCGCGGCCGCGCGCTGCGCACCCTGCTTACGCTCGCGGCGGATCTCGCGCAGGTACGGGTGGAAGTCCACCTGGATCGTGTGACGTTTAGACGCGACCCAGCCCTTCCGCATCTGGCCTTCGTGCGCGGCGATCTCCTCTCGCATCTCGGCGATTGAAGGCAGCGCCGCGCTCCCGGCGAGCAGGTCGGCGACCCATTCGCACTGCTCCTCGGCGAGGGGCATGATCGGCCCCAGCGGCTGGATGAAGCCGATGAAGTAGAGGCCCGATCGCTCGGCCGAGACCACGCGGCGGTAGAGCGGCATCCGGTTTTCGCGCGCCTCGAACACATCGGGATTGAAGAACGGGAACGTGATCTTGTAGCCCGTGCAGTAGACGACGAGGTCGATCTCCTCCTCGCTGCCGTCGACGAAGCGGACGGTCCGGCCGCCGGAGAAGCGGTCGATGTTGGGCTTGACCGATATGTCGCCGTGCCCGACGCGGGAGAGCAGCTCCGCCGAGACCGTCGGGTGCGCCTCGAGCAGCTTGTGGTCGGGCTGCGGAAGGCCGTAGTCAGTCATCTCGCCGATCGCCAGCTTCAGCATCCGGCTGATGAAGAAGCGCTGGACAGGCAACGGCAGTCGCGTCATCAGGGCCGGCCGCGTCTCGTCGATCGGCTTGCCTCCCAGGTACTTCGGCAGCACGTAGGCGCCCCGTCGCATCGCCAGGAAGGTCGCCTCGGCGATCCGCGAGGACTCGACCGCGATGTCGACCGCCGAGTTGCCGATCCCGAGCACCAGCACGCGCTTGCCGGGCAGGACGTCGGGCTCGCGGTAGTAGTGGGCGTGCATCTGCTCGCCCTCGAACGCATCGGCGCCGGGGAAGGGCGGTTCGGGCCAGCGTGGGTTCCAGTGGTGACCGTTGGCGACCATCACGGCGCGGTAGCGGTGGGTCTCCCGCTCTCCTCCCTCTGGCTGGACCGTCACCTCCCACCCGTCGCCGACCGGCGCGACGTCGACGACCTCAGTCTTGAAGCGGATTCGCTCCAGCAGGCCGAAGCGCTCCGCGTAGGCATCGAAGTAGGTGGCGATGTGCTCGTGGCTCGGGTAGTCCGGATAGTCCTTCGGCATCGGTAGCGCCTTGAACGACATCAGCTCGCGCGAGCTGTTGATGTGGAGCGAGCGGTAGGCCGACGACATCCCGTTGTCGTTCCCGTAGCGCCAGTTGCCGCCGATGTGCGAGCCCTTCTCGAAGCAGTCGTACGGGATCCCGCGCGCGCCCAGCACCTGGCCCGCGGTGAGGCCCGAGCTTCCCGCGCCGACGATGCAAACCTTCTCCGAGCTGGCCACGCGGCCAATCTACTTCAACTGTTCCCTTCGTCTCGCCATTGCGGGCACGGAACGGCGCGAGGGGTGAGCAAGTCCACACCTTGGGTGCGTAGAGAGAAAGGGCAATCGATTCGAAGCTAGGTCCATCGGGATTCAAAACGACGAAAGGAGACCCCCGATGACCCGCAACCGTAAGTTCCGCATCTCGCCCGCCACCGTCATCAGCTGCGTCGCGCTCTTCCTGGCCCTGACCGGCTCGGCCTTGGCAATCGGCAAAAACACCGTCCGCTCGGCGCAGATCGTCAACGGCACCGTCCGTACCGTGGACCTCCGCGACGACGCCGTCAGCTCGGCCAAAGTCGCCAACGGCGCCCTCACCGCCGATGACCTCGGCACGAACTCGGTAGGTGCCGACGAGATCGCCGAAAACGCGGTCGCCTCACCAGAGGTCGCCCCCGACTCACTCGCCGCGGGCGATCTCGCGGCCAACTCGGTCGGCTCCTCGGAGGTCGCCGACCAGTCGCTCACCGCGGCCGACCTCGGTCCGAACTCGGTCGGCTCCAGCGAGCTGCAGGCCGGCGCCGTCCGTGCCTCCGAGCTCGGCCCGATCATCCAGGTCACGAACAGCACCGGCATCGCAGCCGGCGCCAACGGGACCGTCGCAGTCGGCTGCCCGGCGGGCACCACCGTGATCAGCGGCGGCGCCCAGCCCGCCAACTTCGGCGTCGAGATGACCTCCTCGCTGCGCAGCGGCAACGGCTGGCTCTATCAGGCCAAGAACAACAGCGGTGGCGCATCCACCCTGACGGTGTTCGCCTACTGCCTCACCGGCGGCAGCAGCAACTGACCGTCACAGAAGTCATACGTGCTCCGTTAGGCGGCATATAGACGGCTAAAGGAGCAGGCATCAGGCGAAGCGCCCCGGGATCGACCAGATCTCGGGGCGCTTCGCTGTGCAGGGCAGATCTCGGGGCGCTTCGCCGGGAAGGGGTCAGGTGCGTGTCCCACGAAGGCCCCAGGTCGGGGCGCTTCGCTGTACAAGGGGCCGGTGTGCCCCTCCCACGAAGGCTCAGGGACCACGTCGGAACCCTGACCCACGTCCCAGCTGCGCGACGGTCTTCGGGGGAGGGGTACATGACCCCTCCCACCCCCTACGAGCTACGAGCTTTTGTCGTCCCCGCCGGTCTGCTCGATCTCCTGCGCCAGCTCCTCGAGCTCCTCGGCGAACGAGGGCCCAAAGCTCTCGACCGGCGCGTCGCCACCGTTTTCGACGCCGAGCTCGGCAGCGAGCTCTTCTTCGTCGAGCAGGTCCTCCTCGGCCGGCGGCTCGATCGGAATCGCCGGTTCGACCGCCAGCGTGCGGTAGTGCTTGAGGCCGGTGGCGGCTGGGATCAGCTTGCCGATGATCACGTTCTCCTTGAGGCCGACGAGTTTGTCCCGTTTGCCCTCCAGAGCCGCGTCGGTGAGCACCTTGGTCGTCTCCTGGAAGGAGGCTGCCGACAGGAACGACTCGGTGGCGAGCGACGCCTTCGTGATGCCGAGGATGACCTCCTCGCCTTTGGCGGGCGTGCCGCCCCCTTCCTTGACCTGCTTGTTGAGCCGTTTGAGGTTGCCGCGGTCCTCGAGCTGACCCGGCAGCAGGCTGGTCGAGCCCTTGGACTCGACGCGCACCTTCTTCAGCATCTGGCGCGCGATCAGCTCGATGTGCTTGTCGTTGATGTCGACGCCCTGGGCGCGGTACACCTTCTGAACCTCCGCCACCAGGTAGAGCTCGGTGGCGGTGCGCCCGCGAATCGTCAGCAGGTCGGCCGGGTAAAGCGAGCCCTCGTTGAGCTGCTGGCCCACCTCGACCTTGTCGCCGTCTTTGACGTGGAGCCGCGTGCGCGGCGGGAAGCTGTAGGCGTGCTCCTCGCCGCTCGACTCGGTGACGATCACCTTCAGCGCTTTGTCGGTCTCTTCCACCGACACCTTGCCCGCGGCCTCGGCCATCTGCGCCAGGCCCTTCGGTTTGCGCGCCTCGAAGAGCTCGACGATGCGCGGCAGGCCCTGGGTGATGTCCTGGCCGGCGACGCCGCCGGTGTGGAAGGTGCGCATGGTGAGCTGGGTGCCAGGCTCGCCGATCGACTGGGCGGCGATGATCCCCACCGCGTCACCGATGTCCACCATCGAGCCGGT
>DATABM010000091.1:0-12215 GCA_036259555.1 Solirubrobacterales bacterium | reverse complement strand
CCCCCGCCCCCGGTCTCGACCGCCGACTCCAGCGGGAGGCGCAACTCGCGCTCGAACCGCCCCCACCACTCCGGCCCGGGGCAGTCGCACGCGGCCGGCGCGGGGTGCAGGTCCCTCAGCAGCACGCGCGGCTCGACCGAGCCGTTCCAGCGGTTGACCTCCAACCGAACCGCCGCGTCGACGACCTCGTCCTCGCCCACCCCGATCGACGATCGGCCGAAAGCCACGCCCACCGCCCGGCGGCCGCCGCTATGCAGGTCGAAGCGCAGATGCTTGCCTTCTCCCATCGGTCGCGTCCCACGCACCTTCGCGGCCGGGACCAGCAGGCGCAGGCCGGGGTTGCCCATTCCGAAGGGACGCATGCACTGGAGCTCTTCGGCGAGGTCGATGCCGAGCTCCGCGCCGCCCACGAACGCATCGACCTTGTCGGTGCGGATCAGATCGCCGGGGCCGAGGACGGCGGCGGCGTGAGTGGCGAAGGCCTCGCTGAAGGCCCCCACCGTGGCGGCGTCGAGCTCGAGGCCGGCGGCGGCCCGATGGCCGCCGTAGCGCGTCAGATGGTCGGAGCATGCCCGCAACGCGGCGAGCAGATCGAAGCCGGGGATGCTGCGGCCCGATCCCCGGCCGCTGCCGTCGGCATCGAGGGAGATGACGATCGCGGGGCGGTGATGGCGCTCGGCGAGGCGGGAAGCGACGATCCCGATCACACCCGGGTGCCAACCGCTGCCGGCGACGACGACCGCGGGAGCGTCGCGCAGCTCGGCCGGCAGCTGGCGGCGCGCGGCTTCGGCTGCTGCCTCGACCTCGCGCTCGGTGGCGCGGCGCTCCGCGTTGGCCCGGTTCAGCTCGTTGGCGATCTCCGCCGCCCGCTCCTCGCTTGCCGTGAGGAACAGCTCGACGCCGGCATCGGCGCGATAGAGCCGTCCCGCCGCGTTGATCCGCGGTCCGAGGCGGAAGCCGAAGTCCGTCTCGTCCAAGCCGCTGGGCTCGCACTTGGCGACCTCGAGCAGCGCGCGCATGCCCGGCCGCCGTGCCCGCCGCGCCTCTGCGAGACCGCGCCGGACGAGGCTGCGGTTCTCGCCGATCAGCGGCACCACGTCGGCGACGGTCGCGAGCGCGACCAGATCGAGATCGTCCTCCCGCTCCCCGTCTTGCAGCGCGCTTGCCAGCTTCCAGGCGACCCCGGCCCCGCAAAGATCGGCGAAGGGGTAGCCGTCGAGCGCCGGATGCAGGATGTGGCAGTCGGGCAGCTCCGCGCCGGCCTGGTGGTGGTCGGTGACGATCACTTCCAGCCCGAGCGACCGAGCCAGGGCCACCTCCTCGACCGCGGTTACCCCGCAGTCGGCCGTGATCAGCAGCGAGGTGCCACGACGGGCCAGCATCTCGACGTTGGCCAGTGAGACTCCGTAGCCATCGCCGAGCCGGTCCGGGATCAGCCAATCGCAATCGGCACCGATCTCCCGCAGCGCGCCGACCAGGATCGCGGTCGCGCAGACCCCATCCACGTCGAAGTCGCCGTGGACGGTGATGCGACGCCCGCTCGCGACCGCCTCGCGAACACGAGCCACCGCCGCGGCCATCGAGGCGAACCGCTCCGGAGGGTGCGACTCCGCGGCCGCCAGGAACGTTCGCGCTGCCTCGACGCTCCGGTAGCCGCGCCTCACCAGGGCGATAGCCACCGGCTCGCTGACGGAGAGCGCCTCTGACAGCGCCCGCGCCTCGCCGTAGTCGTAGGGCTCGGCCTTCAGCTTTACGGCGTTTTCTGCCACACCGGCACGCTAGGCCGGACGGCGGCGGAAACTCGCGGCCCGCCGGCCGCAAACTGCGAGGTCAGGCGCGCTGAGACTCCTGGCGGACGCCGATCGCCCAGACAGCCGCGAGGCCGAGCGCGACGCCGGGAACGGCGAGAAGTGCCGTGCCGAGGTCGGTCTCTCCTAGACCTTTGCCGCTGGCCGCCTGGAAGATCGCGCCGAATATCACCGCGCCGAGGGTCGAGCCGATCAGGGCGCCGACGATGCCCTGCCAGAAGCGGTCCGGCAGGAACACGGTGAAGTGCCAGAGGGCGATGCCGACGGTGAACCACACGACCAGGGCCATCGTTAGCGATTCCTCCCGTGCTTGCGGCGCTGCTGGCGGCGTTCGCGCCGGCGCCGGTTGCGCTCACGCCGTTCGGCCGCAGCCGGGTCGTCGCCGTCTTCGACACCGTCCGGCTCGGCTCCCACGAGGGCGACTTCCTCTTCTTCCTCGGGCACGATCTCGGCTTCCTGCGCCGCTTCCTCTCCCTCGAAGCGGGCGAGGTCGGCGTCGTCGACGAAGGCTGGGACCGTGCCCTCCACGGAGGCGATCCGCTCGCGGCGGCGGACAAAGCCGGGCTCGCGTTCCTTCCAGGCGTTCAGCACAGGCGAGGCGATGAAGATGGACGAATAGGTTCCGGAGAAGATTCCGACCATCATCGCGAAGGCGAAGTCCTGCAGGGTGGCGCCGCCGAAGACGAGCAGGACACCGACCAGGAAGACGGCGGAGAGGCCCGTGATCAGCGATCGGGTCAGCACCTCGCTCATCGAGCGGTTGACGATCTGCGAGAACGCCGCCCGCGGCATCCGCGGCACATTCTCGCGGATTCGGTCGAAGACGATCACGCAGTCATACAGCGAGTACCCGAGGATCGTCAGGAACGCGGCCACGGTGCCGCTGCTCACTTCTTTGTCGACCAGCGAGTAGATGCCGGCCGTGATCAGGATGTCGTGCGCAACGGCGATCAGGACCGGCACCGCGTACTTCGCTTCGAAGCGGAAGGCGACGTAGGCGGAGATCAGCAGCAGCGAGAAGATGATCGCGAACATCGCGCTGCGCGCGATCTGTTCGCCGAAGGTCGGGCCCACGCTGGTGTTTTCGAAGCTGCCAGGCTGGGTTCCGAGCTCGGCGTTCAGCGCCGCCCGAACCTCGCTGACCCCGCCGGGCTGCAGCTCGCCGGTCTGCACCTGGAAGCCCTCGCCGAAGCGGTCGTTGTCGGTCTCCTGTATCTCCGACTCGCCCAGTCCCTCCTCCTCGAGCACGGCCCGCACGTCCTCGACCGAGACGTTTTTCTCCTGCGGGGCGAAGTTCAGCCGCGTGCCCGACTCGAAGTCGATGCCGAAGTTGAGCTGGTTCGTCGCAAGCGCGAGCGCCCCGACGACGAGGATGACACCGGACGCGGAGAAGAGCCAGCGGCTCGCCCCGATGAAGTCGAAGTGCCAGCGCACCCGCGACTCGCCGGCTCCCAGCAGCCGGGGCGAGAGGTTGAGCAGGCCCCGGCCGAAGATTCCGAAGATCGCCTGCGTGAAGACGACGGCGGTGAAGAGGGAGACGATCGTGCCGACGCCGAGGGTGAAGGCGAACCCTTTGACGCCGGCGGTGGCCAGGACGAAGAGGATGAACGCCGTCAGCAGGGTGATGACGTTGGCGTCGATGATCGTCCCGATTCCGCGGCGGTAACCGACCGCAATCGCCGAGGTGAGGCTGCGACCCGCCCGCACCTCCTCCTTGATCCGCTCGAAGATGACGATGTTGGAGTCGGCGGCGACGCCAATCGTCAGGATCAGGCCGGCGATGCCCGGCAGGGTCATGGTGACCGGGATCAGTTTGATCAGGGCGAAGAAGACGACCGCGTAAACCGCCAGGCCAAGCGTCGCGACGACGCCCAAGAGCCGGTAGTAGAGCAGCAGGAAGAGGATCACCAGGGCGAGGCCGATCAGGCCGGCTTTCAAACCCTGGTCGAGCGCCTGCTCGCCGAGCGTCGCCGAGACCTGCGTCTGGCTGATCAGCTTTAGGTTGATCGGCAAGGCGCCGATCTGCAGGAAGGTGGCCAGGTCCTGGGCATCCCGGATGTCGGCGAAGCCGCCGGCGATTTCGGCCCCGGTTCGGCCGTCGATGCCGTCGGGATACTGTTTGAAGTCGATCGTCGGCCGCGTCTTCACTTCGTTGTCGAGGACGACCGCGAACCGACCCGAAAGTTCTTCGGCCTGTTGGGTGGTGACCGCGCCGAAGGCCCGCGCCTGACCGCGCTGGGCGATCTGACGGGTTACCCGATGGAACGCCTCACGTCCCTCGTCGGTGAATTCGAACGTTACGTTCGGTTGGTTGAATTGGTTGAATTCCTGCTTCGGGTCGGTGATGTCGTCGCCCGACAGCGCCGGCCTGTCGCGCAGCGCGTACCAACCGGGCTCGGCGCCCTCGATGACCGAGCCGCTTTCGTCGGACGGCAGCTCCGAGACGACGACCGTGCCCGGTGGGACGATCAGGACTTCCGGGCACTGCTCGGTTTTCTCGTCGCACTCTTTGCCGGCTCGTTCCTCGCCGGTCGCCGTGATGAACAGGTCTTTTCTCGTGAACTCAGGCCCGGCGATCAGCTCATGCGCGCTGTCGCTAGAGAACAGGTAGTAGCGCGGCCGGTTGGTCGAGCATTCCGTGCAGTTCGGTTCCGGCTTCTGTTCGGCCGCTACCTTGACCGCGGCGTAGGCGGTCGGGTAAGCGCCCGAGAAGATCAGCTGGCCGTTTTCGCGTTTGGCCGGGCTGCGCCCCGCGGCGGTCCATTCTTTGTTCGCTTCTTCGACCGCTTTGGCCGGCGGCTGGCGGCCCGGATTGCCGCCGATCACTTTCCCCCGGCCGATCAGGTTCGGTTCCCAGTCGTAGAAGTAGAGCTGGGCGGTGGTGCCGACCTGGTCGATCGCCCGCTGCGCGTTGGTGACGTCCGGCAGGCTGACCGAGATCTCGGTGCTGCCCAGACGCGATACCTCGGGCTCGGCCACGCCCAGCTCGTCGACGCGCTCGCGGATGATGTCGATCGAGCGCTCGATGTCCTCGCCGCTGACCTCTTTGACCTTGCCGGTCGGGGTCCCCTGGTAGACGAGTTCGGTGCCGCCCTTCAGATCGAGGCCGAGCCTGGTCTCCTTGCTGGCGACGATCAGCCCCGAGACGACGATCAGCGCCAGCACGAAGACCAGCACGAAGATGTTGCTGCGCCGTCGTGCCATTCGCCTATTTATCCGGTGTCAGGACGAGCAGCAGCCCGCCGTCGTCGTCGTAGGCCGGGAAGACGTCGGCGATCGCGTCAGCAGGCAGATCCCCCTCGGCGTTGACCGAGACGCGCTTTCCGAGCGAGCGCACCCCCCACTCCAGCGAGGTCTCGATCGGATCGGTGACGCCATCTCCGTTGCTGTCGGCAACCTCGCCGCCGTCGCCCGAATCCTTCCAATTCAGCCCGAGAACCTCTTGCACGGGACGCCCGATCACGTCCTCGTCGGTCAGCCCGGTCAGCTCGAAGCTGCCGCGCCCGGCGTCGATGATCCGCGCCTTCTGGTCGCAGACGAAGAACGCCGCGTCAGGCGCCGGGTAGTAGTCGTCGAGCAGCTCGAAGACAAAGCCGAAGCCGCACTTCGAGCAGCCCTTCGGACGCGTGCTGAAGCCCGCCGTGCGATCGGCGCCGACCTCCCGATTGCCGCAGTTGGGGCAGATGAAGAACGGCATGGCTCACAGGCTACTGAGACTCCGCTCAAAACAGGCTGCGCGCTCGCTCGGGCGCGGGCACGCCGAGATGCTCGTAGGCCCGCTCCGTGAGCACACGGCCGCGGGGCGTCCGCTTCAGCATGCCCTCCTGAAGGAGATACGGCTCCAGGACGTCCTCGATCGTGTCCTGCTCCTCGCCGATCGCCACCGCGAGCGTCGAGAGCCCGACCGGGCCGCCGCCGAACTTGGTCGCCACGGTCTCGAGCAAATTGCGGTCGCTGCGGTCGAGCCCGCCGGCGTCGACCTCGAGCATCGCCAGCCCCGCCGCAGCGACGTCGGCGTCGACCCGGCCGCGGTCCTTGACCTGGGCGAAGTCGCGCACCCGCTTCAGCAGGCGGTTGGCCACGCGAGGGGTGCCCCGAGAGCGCTCGGCGATCGTCCGCGCCCCGCCGCCATCGATATCCACTTCGAGGATGCCCGCCGAGCGCTCGACGATCTCGGCGAGATGCTCGGCGCTGTAGTGCTCGAGTCGGTGGCAGACGCCGAAGCGGTCGCGCAGCGGCGTGGTCAACAGCCCGGCCCGCGTCGTCGCGCCGACCAGCGTGAAGGGCGGCAGCGGCAGGGTCACGGTGCGAGCGCCGGCGCCCTGGCCGAGCACGACGGGGAGCTCACCGTCCTCCATCGCGGGGTACAGGGTCTCCTCGACCGCCCGGCCCAGCCGGTGGATCTCGTCTACGAAGAAGACGCTGTTCGGCTCCAGCGCGGTGAGGAAGGAGGCGACGTCGGCCTTGCGCTCGAGTGCCGGCCCGGCGGTCTGGACCAGCGGCACGCCCATCTCGGCGGCGACGATGTGGGCGAGCGAGGTCTTGCCCAGCCCTGGCGGACCGGCAAGCAATACGTGGTCGAGAGGCTCGCCGCGCTGGCGCGCCGCCTCGATGAAGATCTCGAGCTGCTCGGTGACCTGGCGCTGGTTGACGAACTCGGCGAGCCGCGGCGGCCGCAGCGAGCGGTCGAGGTCCTCGTCCGGCGGGTCGGCGCGGGCGTCGTGGACGCGCACCTCTGCGTCCACCGGCACCGGCTCCTCGTCTATCCCAGGCGTGCGAATTCGCTTCTCGCTCATGCTTTGGCGCTCCCCGCCTTGCGCAACGCCGTCGCAATCAGCTCCTCGGGGTCGCCGCTCTCGATCCCGTCGAGCAGCTGCTCGGCCTCGAGCGGCGCGTAGCCCAGGTTGACCAGGCCGTCGCGGGCGAGCCCTCGCGCGTCGCCGTCGCCGACCGCGGCGGCGACTTCCTCGTCAATGGCGCCGGCGACCTTCTCGCGCAACTCGACGATGATTCGCTCGGCGGTGCGCTTGCCGATCCCCGGAACCGCCTGGAAGCGCTTCGCGTCTCCCGCGGCGATCGCTCGCAGCAGCTCGCGCGCCGGGCCTCCCGAGAGAGCCGCGATCGCGACCTTCGGGCCGACGCCGCTCACCGACACGAGCTGGCCGAAGAGATCGCGCTCCTCCTCCGACGCGAAGCCGTAGAGGGAGAGCGAGTCCTCGCGGGCGACGAGCTCCGCGTGCAGGAACGTCTCGCGGCCGGTCGCCGGCACGGCCTTCAGGGTCTCCGCCGAGACCGCCAAGCGGTAGCCGACACCGCCGACGTCGATCACGACGTGATCGGGACGGCGGACCATCACCTCGCCTCGCACCGCTGCGATCATCCCGCCGCCCTCGCTCCCTGGCCGGCCTCTGCCGCGACCACCGCGTGCCGGCGTGCGGCGCCGCCACCGTGGCAGATAGCCACGGCCAGCGCGTCGGCCGCGTGGTCGGGGTGGGGCGGCTCGGGGAGACCAAGCAGCGTCCCGACCATCCGCTGCACCTGCCGCTTGCCGGCGGCGCCGGAGCCGCAGACCGCCATCTTGATCGCCTGCGGCGTGTAGGCGAAGCAGGGGACCTGCCTCTGCGCCGCGGCCAGCATGGCGACGCCACTCGCCTGTCCGACGGCCATCGCCGTCCGCACGTTCTTGCCGAAGTAGACCGCCTCGACCGCCAGCGCTCCAGGCTCGTGCCAGGCGATCAGCGCGGCCAGCTCGTCGTGGATCCGCTCCAGGCGCCGCTCCATCGGCAGCTCTGCGGAGGTTTCGACGACGCCCCCGTCGAGGGCCACCATTCGGTTGCCCTCGACGCGCACGACGCCGAAGCCGAGATTGGCCGCGCCCGGGTCGATTCCCATGACCACCTGCATGGGAACTGATTCTGGGAGCAGGCTCGGATGCCTTCCGAGGCGCCGCGCGGGCTAGGCCGCGAGCTTCTCCAACACCTCGTCGGGGATGTCGAAGTTGGCGTGCACCTCGTTGACGTCGTCGTCGTCTTCGAGCGCCTCGATCAACCCCAGCAGCGACTTGGCGTCATTGCCCTTCACCTCGACGGTGTTCTTGGGCTCCATCGAGAGGTCCGCGGACCCGACTTCGATTCCGGCCTCCTCCAGCGCCTCGCGGACACCGCTCAGGTCGGTCGGCTGGCAGAGCACGCGCAGCGTCCCACCCTCGTCGTGGACGTCTTCGGCGCCGGCGTCGATCGCGACGATCAGGTCGTCCTCGTCGTAGCGCTCCGCATCGACGGTGACCACCCCCCGTTTCTCGAAGATCCAAGCGACCGAGCCAGGCTCGCCGAGGCTGCCGTTGTGCTTGCTGAAGGCGTGACGGACTTCGGCGCTGGTGCGGTTTCGGTTGTCGGTAAGCGCCTCGACCAGGACCGCGGCGCCGCCCGGGCCGTACCCCTCGAAGACGACCTTCTCGATCGCCGCGGCGTCAGCGCCGGCGCCGGTCCCCCGGTCGATCGCCCGCTGGATGTTGTCCTTGGGCATCGAGGCGTCTTTCGCCTTCTGGATCGCAGTCGCCAGGGTCGGATTGCCGTCAGGATCGCCGCCGCCGTCGCGCGCGGCGACCGCAATCGCCCGCGCCAGCTTGGTGAAGAGCTTGCCCCGTTTGGCGTCGGCGGCGCCCTTCTTGTGTTTGATCGAAGACCACTTCGAGTGCCCAGACATCGTTTGCCATTCTATGAGCCGTGCGGGCGCTCACGGCAAGCTTTCTGTTCGTCGTGATGCTCTTCGCCGCGCTCGCGCTCTGGACCGCGATCCCGCTCGGCTGGATCTACATCGGCTCCAAGCTCGCCGACACGCAGTTCCCGAGCCAGGGGCCGTACGCGATCGTCGCGGTCGGCACCCTCGTCTCGATCGTCTTTGACGCCTGGCTGATCGGCCGCCTCAACGACCTCTACATTCGCCTCACCGGTACGAATCGGCTCGCCCCGATGCGGCCGGCCTGGTTGAAAAGCATGCGCGACAGCTCGGCCCCGGTCAGCAGCACGACCGTGGTCGAGGCGGTGCTGATGGGCTCGGTGCTGCTCGCCGCCGCCGTCTTCGTCGCCTGGTTCTTCCTGCTGGCCGGTTCGCCGCTACCCAGCGGCTAAACCACGAAGCGGCCGTCTTCCTGCATGACGGTGCCGTCGACCTCGATCCTGCCGCCCAGCCGCAGGTCGCAGACGAGATCCGTGTGCACCGCCGACTCGTTGACCCCACCGGACTCCGGATAGCTGCGTCCGACCGCCATGTGGACGGTGCCGCCGAGCTTCTCGTCGAGCAGCACCTCCCGGGTGCCGCGGTCGATCGCGTAGTTGGTGCCGATCCCGAGCTCGCCGAGGCGGCGCGCGCCCTCGTCGGTGTCGAGCAGCTGGACCAGGAACTCCTCGCCGCGCTCGGCGCTGGCGTCCACAACCTTGCCCGCCTCGAAGCGCAGCCGCACGCCGGCGACCTCGCGACCGCCGATCGTCGCCGGCAGGTGGAAGCTCACCTCGCCCTCGACCGAGTCCTCGACCGGGCCGGTGAAGAACTCGCCGTCGGGCATGTTGTGGCGCCCGTCGCAGGGGATGAACGTGCGGCCCGCGATGCCGAGCGTGATGTCGGTGCCCGGTGCGACGACTCGCACCTGCTCGTGGCCGTCGATCCACTCGGCCAACCGGTGGCACTCCTGGGAGGCCTGCTTCCAGGCGGTCAGCGGGTCGCCGTCGGTCGCCAGGCAGGCGCCGTAGTAGAAGTCCTCGTAATCGGCGAGGCTCATCTCCGCCTCGGCGGCGTAAGCGTTGGTCGGGAAGAGCGTGTAGCACCAGCGGAACTCGCCTTTGGCGCTGCGCTCCATAGCCCGCGCCAACAGCTCCCCGGTCGCCGTCTGACGGCGGGTCTGCCGCTCGGGCGGCACCGCGGAGAGCTCGCGCGTGTTGGCCGTCGCCCCCACCGCTATCCGCACGTCGGCGTTCTCCAGCAGCCATTCGGACACCGGCGAGACCCAGTCCAGCTGGGCGTCGCTCGCGTGCTTGTAATAGACCGCGGACTGGCCGTCGAGCGCCACGTTCATGACCGGGTGAGCGCCGGCCTTCAGCACCTCCTCGTAGACGGCGAGGAGCAGCGGCTCGGCGCCGTTCTCGCCGTCGATCGAGACGACCTCCCCCTCCTTCACCTCGGTCGAGTAGCCGACCAGGATCTTCGCCAGGCGCTCGACTCTCGGATCTCTCACGTCTCGGCCTCCTCGCGGGTACGCTCGCCATCCAGGCTCGCGCTTCGTTCGATCGCGCTAATCATCGCCGGAAGTCTCGCTCACTCACTCCGCGCTCTCGGGCCCCGGTGGTCATTGCCATGAACAGGGCGTGGAGGCGGGAGTCGTCGGTCAACTCTGGATGGAAGGCGCAGGCGAGCACACTGCCATCGCGGACCGCGACGGGGTGCTCCTCGTAGGTAGCGAGCACCTCGACATTCGTTCCCCACCGCTCCACCCACGGAGCGCGGATGAACACCGCGCGAAGCGGCTCGTCGCCAAGCCCCTCGACCGGGACGTCCGCCTCGAAGCTGGCGAGCTGGCGGCCGAAGGCGTTGCGACGGACGGTGGCGTCGAGCAGGCCGAGGTGGGCGTCGTCGCAGACGATCATTCCCGCACAGGTGCCGAGCACGGCGCCGCCTCGCTCGTGGTGGGCGCGAATCGCCGGCCCCAGTTCCGCCGACTCGATGCCCTTGACGATGGTCGTGCTCTCGCCGCCGGGAATCACGACGCCGTCGAGCCCCGGCAGATCCTCCGGCCTGCGCACCTCGCGAACGTCTGCGCCCAGCTCGCGCAGGACGCGGACGTGCGCTGCGAAGCCGCCCTGGACGGCAAGGACGCCGATCGAGAGCCCGGAGCCCACCGAGGCTAGGCGCCGCGGTCCTGCAGGAGCGCGTCGGCGGCGGCGAGCTCGGAGATCTCCAGCCCCGCCATCGCCTCGCCGAGCCCGACGGAGGCCGCCGCGACCCGCTCGGGGTCGTTGAAGTGAGTCGTGGCCTCGACGATCGCCCGCGCCCGCCGCTCCGGGTCTGCGCTCTTGAAGATCCCCGAGCCGACGAAGTTGCCCTCGGCGCCCAGCTGCATCATCAGGGCGGCGTCCGCCGGCGTGGCGATGCCGCCGGCACAGAAGAGCGGCACGGGCAGGCGTCCCTGGTCGGCGACCTCGCGGAGGACCTCGAGCGGCGCCTGATGCTCTTTGGCGGCGCCCGGAAGCTCCTCGGGTCCGAGCTGGGCGAGCCGCTTGATGCCGCTGGTTATCTCGCGCATGTGGCGCACCGCCTCGACGATGTTCCCGGTCCCGGCCTCGCCCTTGGAGCGGATCATCGCGGCACCCTCGCCGATCCGCCGCAGCGCCTCGCCGAGGTTGGTCGCCCCGCAGACGAACGGCACGTCGAATGCGAGCTTGTCGATGTGGTTGCGCTCGTCGGCGGGGGTCAGAACCTCCGACTCGTCGACATAGTCGACTTCCAGGGCCTGCAGGACCTGCGCCTCGGCGAAGTGGCCGATCCGCGCCTTGGCCATGACCGGGATGGTCACCGCCTCCTGAATGCCCTTGATCATCGCCGGGTCCGACATGCGGGCGACGCCACCGTCCCGGCGGATGTCCGCCGGCACGCGCTCCAGCGCCATCACCGCGCAGGCGCCCGCCTGCTCGGCGATCCGCGCCTGCTCGGGCGTGACCACGTCCATGATCACGCCGCCTTTCAGCATCTCCGCCAGGCCGGTCTTGACTCTCCAGGTCGCCTTCTCAGCCATCAAGGCGGATATTACGTTGCCCGGTTGGTCGACCGATTAGCGAGCGTCACGATCTGATTCCTCGCGAGCGGCGCTGATATGGCGATTGCCGCGACCCCCGGACGCGCAGCGGAGGAGGTCGCGGATTTATGCCGCTACTTCAGTTTGTAAGCGCGAATGCGGTCTTTGTGCGCCGCTTCGTCGCGGGCGTAGAGGCCGTGGGCCAAGCCTTGGACGAGCGCCATCAGGGCGGTGTTGGAGCGCGTGAAGGAAGGGCTGTTCGACGAGTAGTACAGCGTCTGCTCGGCGTGCTCGCCAACCTCAGAGAGAGAGGCGTCGCTGATCGCCAGGGTGCGGGCGCGGCGGTGCAGCGCCAGCTTCATCGCCCGCAAGAGCAGCGGGTGGGCGCGCCCCGACGAGAGGACGATCACCAGCGTCTCGTCGTCGATCCGGCCGAGCCGCTGCAGCGACTCGCCGCCGGTGCTGGCGACGATCTCGGCGCGGATGTCGAGCAGGCTCAGCAGGTGTCGCAGGTAGCTCGCGAAGAAGGCCATCTGGTCGACGCCGACGATCACCACGCGCTGGGCCTCCGCCAGTGCCGCGACTGCACCGTCGATCTGCTCGCGGGTCATCTGCCGCGCCGT
>DATABM010000090.1:0-1825 GCA_036259555.1 Solirubrobacterales bacterium | reverse complement strand
CCCCCAGGCGCTTGTCCGTCCACTTCTCGCTCGGGTCCGTCTCGAGCAGATCCTCGCCGCGCTGGCCGAGCAGCGATATCCCGACCTGCCGAGCGACGAGGCACTCGGCCGAATGGGGCGCGAACGGCTCTGGGACGACGTCAGCGAGCGGCCGCTCGAGTTCGCCGGCTTCGTGGCGACGAAGGTGTGGCGGGCGTGGACGCGCGGACCGCGCGACGTGATGGAGGAGCCGGCCTGGCGGGCGTTCCACCTGGCGCTGGTGGCCCTGGCGCTCGCAGGTCTGGCCGTGCTGGCAGCCGGCCGTCGGCCCGAGGCGCTGCTCCTCGCCGTCCTGCTGCTCGCCGTCACCGCGATCGTCGCGCTTCTGGTCGCGTCGCCGCGGCGGGTTCTGGTGACGCTGCCGCTCGTCGCCGCCCTCGCCGGGACGGGCCTGGTCTGGGCGACGACCGCTGCGCGGCGACAGGCTCAGAAGTCCTTGTAATGCACCTTGAAGGTCAGCTTGATGAACGTCGCGGTGTCGGCACCCCGGAACGTGCAGATATAGCTGACCCGATTGATGTCTTTGTCGTTGACCGTCGGGCGACAGTAGAAGCTGCGTACGGGTCGCGGCGCGTCGACTCCGAGGGTTACGGTCCGCTTCATCACCTTGCCGGCCTGCTCGCAGGTCGCGAAGCGTGCCTGAACGGGGTCGACATTGGTCGCCGTGAGCTTGCCGACGATCTTGCCACCGACGACTTTCGCCGAGCTGGCGCTGCAGGTCCTCACCTGCGGCTTCGCGCTCGCGGCCGGTGCCGCGACGAGGGCGGCACAGGCCAGCGCGCCGAGAGAGATGGTTGCGAGACGAGACATGAATTCATTCCTTTCGCGGTTACGGTTCGCGATGAGCTTCGACACGATCGCTCCGCCACCTTGCCGGGATAGCCTCAGCAGCCGTGAGCGCCAGCCGCGAATGGATCGTGAGCCTTTCCGAGCGCCATGGGCGCACGACACTGATCCTGCTCGCCGCGATCCTCGCACTCGGCTTCGGGCTTCGCGCCTACCGCGTGGTCGAGCCGCTCGCCACGCCCGGCGACGACTCGCGTGCCTACTTCGCGCTTTCCAAGGCCCTCTACGAGGAAGGCAGCTACGGCGGCCCGGAATTCCGCGACTCGAGCGACTGGTCACCCGGAGCGCCGCTCCTCTACGCCGGGTCCTTCTATGCGACGGGCGGCGCACGGGAAGGGACGGCGCGAATCGTCGAGCTGCTCTGCGGCCTCGGCTCGATCCTCCTCGTCTACCTGCTCGGCAGGCGCTTGGGTGCGGCGGTGGGCGGCGGAGCTATGGCGCCTCCCGCCGGCCTCTTGGCCGCATTCGCCGCCGCCGTCTATCCGCCGTTCATCCACTCGACCGGGGCTCTCTTCAGCGAGCCGCCCGCGATGCTGACGCTGCCGGCGGCTGTGCTGGCATTTCTCTGGGCCTCAGGACCAAGCGGTAGGCGCGCGGGTCCTGTCGCGGGGCAGGGGCCCTCGTCCTCGCAAGCTGCGGGCGAGGACCCCATGCCCCACGCCACCCGCGCGAGATGGCTGTTGCCAGGGTTCCTCTTCGGCCTTACCGCCCTGATTCGGCCCGAGTACCTCCTGGTCGGCGCCGCGTTTGCCGCCTTGGCGGCGGTCTGGGCGTGGCGGGAGCGAGGGTGGAGGCTTGGCGGCTCGGTGGGCGCCCTGTTCATCGCGGCCCTGATCCTCCCCATCGTTCCCTGGACCGTGCGCAACGCGGTCGTGCTCGACCGGCTGGTGCCGATCTCGACCGGCGGCGGCAAGCGGAAAGACGAGCGTCATCAGGATCT
>DATABM010000089.1:0-4746 GCA_036259555.1 Solirubrobacterales bacterium | reverse complement strand
CCCGGCTCGGCGCTGACGAGGATGCCGCTCGGCCCCTGCAGCAGCTCCGCCCCGACCAGCGCCGCGTCGATCGCGGCCATCGCGTAGACCCCCCGGCGCAGCCAGTGCGCCCGGACGACCGAGACGAGCAGCCAGCCGAGCGCGACGCAGGCCAGCGCCGAGAGCGCCGTGGCCGCGATCTCGCCCGCGAGGGAGTCCTGGCCGGCAACGGCGGCGAGGATGAAGAGCGGCACCGTCCCGAGCGCCCACCAGGGCCGCGCCCCGCGTACGAGCCACCCCAGCGCCAGCGCCGCCAGCGGCGGCACCGCGACCAAGGCCAGCCAGGCCAACCCATCCGCCGAGCCGGGCAGCAGCTCGACCCCAAAGACCACGATGAGGATCGAGGCCGGCGGCACCAACGCCCAAGAGGGGCTCTCCGGCATCCATCCAAACCGCTCCCGCGGCCGCGGGAGCGCCACCAACGCCGCCTGCAGCAAGCTCAGCGCCGCGATCGACACCGGGAACGAAGGCATCGCGCAACCCTAAGAGCATCTCGTCAAGAGCTTCCGGGGAGCCATCCGAGCCGGTCCCGGTAGGGGTGGCGTACTTTTTGCGGAGACAACCTCGGACGGCCACCGCGGAGCTTCAAAAAAGTTAAGTGGAACCCCTGCCGGGACCGGCTCCGAGAGCCGCGGTCACTCCCACTCGATAGTCGCCGGCGGCTTCGAGCTGATGTCCAGCGCGACCCGATTCACGTCGCTGATCTCGTTGATGATCCGGTTCGAGACCTTCTCCAACAGGTCGTAGGGCAAGCGCGCCCAGTCGGCGGTCATCGCATCGTTGGAGGTGACCGCGCGGATCACGATCGGGTAGGCGTAGGTTCGCCCGTCCCCCTGAACGCCCACCGAGCGGACGACGGGCAGCACGCAGAAGGACTGCCAGAGCTGGCGGTAGAGCTCGGCGGCGCGGATCTCTTCCTGCAGGATCGCGTCGGCGGCGCGCAGGATGTCGAGCCGCTCCCTCGTCACTTCGCCGCCGACGATGCGGATCGCCAGGCCCGGCCCGGGGAAGGGCTGGCGCCAGACCATTCGTTCCGGCATCCCCAGCTCGGCGCCGACCGCGCGCACCTCGTCCTTGAAGAGCATCCGCAGCGGCTCGACCAGATCGAGGCCGAGGTCCTCGGGCAGGCCGCCGACGTTGTGGTGGGACTTGATCGTCGCCGCCGCGTCGCTGCCGCCCGACTCGATCACGTCGGAGTAGAGGGTCCCCTGCACGAGGTAGGTGGCGTCCTCGATCTTCTCCGCCTCCTCCTCGAAGACGCGGATGAACTCCTCGCCGATGATCTTGCGCTTGGTCTCGGGGTCGTCGACGCCTTTGAGCCGTGCCAAGAAGCGCTCCTCGGCGTCGACGTGGACGAGCGGGATGCCGAACTGCTCAAACGCGGCGACGACCTGCTCGGCCTCGTTCAGCCGCATCAGGCCGTGGTCGACGAAGACGCAGGTGAGCCGCTCCCCCACCGCCCTGTGGACGAGCAGCGCCGCAACCGAGGAGTCGACCCCGCCCGAGAGGCCGCAGACGAGCCGCCCCTCCCCTACCTGGGTGCGGATCTTCTCGACCTGTTCGTCGATCACCGACGCCGCCGACCACTCGTCCTCGCAGCCGGCGACGTCGCGCAGGAAGCGGGTCAGCACCTCGGTCCCGTAGGGCGTGTGGACCACCTCGGGGTGGAACTGGATGCCGTAGAGGCCGCGGTCGGCCGCCTCGACGGCCGCCACCGGCGAGCCCGGAGTCGAGGCCAGCGCCGCGAAGCCCTCGGGTGGCTCGAAGACGCGGTCGCGGTGGCTCATCCAGCAGGTCTGCTCCTCGGGCAGGCCGCCGAGCAGGCGGCCGCCGCCGTCGCGCAGGGTCAGCTCGGCGCGGCCGAACTCGCCCGCCTCAGCCCCTTCGACCCGGCCGCCGAGCGCCTGGACCATCGCCTGCATCCCGTAACAAATGCCCAACATCGGTACGTCGAGGTCGAGCAACTGCGTCGGGAAATCGGGCGCGCCCGGCTCGTAGACCGAGGCCGGCCCGCCCGAGAGGACGAGCGCCTTCGGCTTGCGCTCGCGAATCGACTCGACCGAGGCGGTCGCCGGCAGCAGCTCCGAGAAGACGCCGCATTCGCGAATCCGGCGCGCGATCAGCTGCGAGTACTGGCCCCCGATGTCGAGGACCAGCACCTCCTCGGTCGCGCGGGCCGGCGCCTTTGGGGCGCCGGCCTCAGTCGTCGGCGACTCCAACACCGGCGGAGACCGCCGCCCTTCCGTTGGAGCCCATCCCCACCGACTGCTCGTTCTGGAGCTTCTTGCCCTCGCTCATCAGCGCCGGCGCGACCATCACCTCGGCCCGTTGGAAGGAGCGGATGTCCTCGTAGCCGCAGGTGGCCATCGAGGTCTTCAGCGCCCCCATCAGGTTGAAGGTCCCGTCGTTCTCCTGCGCGGGGCCCATCAGGATCTCCTCCATCGTCCCGTCCTGCTTGGTCGAGACCCGCGTGCCGCGCGGCAAGGAGGGATGGAAGGTGGCCATTCCCCAGTGGAAGCCACGTCCGGGCGCCTCCTTGGCGCGGGCGAGCGGCGAACCGACCATGACCGAGTCGGCGCCGCAGGCGATCGCCTTGGAAACGTCGCCGCCGGTCCGCATGCCGCCGTCGGCGATCACGTTGACGTACTCGCCGGTCTCGAGCATGTGCTGGGCGCGGGCCGCGGCGACATCGGCGATCGCAGTCGCCTGCGGCACCCCGATCCCGAGCACGCCCCGGGTCGTGCAGGCGGCACCGGGGCCGACCCCGACCAGGACACCGACCGCACCGGTCCGCATCAGGTGCAGGCCGGTCGAGTAGGAGGCGCAGCCGCCGACCACGGTCGGCACCGGCACTTCGGCGATGAACTTCTTCAGGTTGAGCGGCTCGACTGTGGTCGAGACGTGCTCGGCGGAGATCACCGTCCCCTGGATGACCAGGATGTCGATGCCCGCCTCGACGGCGACCTCGTAGTGCTCGCGGACCTTCTGCGGCGTCAGCGAGCCGCAGGCCACGGCGCCTCGCTCCTTGATCTCCGCGATCCGGCGCCCGATCAGCTCCGACTTGACCGGCTCGGTGTAGATCTCCTGCATGATCCGCGTCGCCACGTGCTTCGGCGCCGCGGCGATCTGCTCCAACTTCTCTTCGGCGTTCTCGAAGCGGGTCCAGATCCCCTCGAGGTTGAGCACCCCGAGGCCGCCGAGCTGGTTGACGAGGACGGCGGTGTCGGGGCTCACCACGCCATCCATGGCCGAGGCGACCAACGGCAGGTCGAAGTGGTAGGGGCCGAGGCTCCAGCTGATGTCTATGTCGTCGGGATCGCGGGTCCGGCGCGACGGGACGATCGCGATGTCGTCGAATCCGTATGCGCGCCTCCCCTTCTTCCCCCGACCGATTTCGATCTCCAAATCAGTCCTCCAGGGCGGGTGGCGGTGATGGACCCAGCCTACACTTCCGCGTGGACCTCCAAGTCGCGCAGCTCGACCTCTCCGAGCAGCCGCTCGACCTGGTTGCGGTCAACGGTCCCGGCGCCGAAGTGCTGCGTCGACTCCGCGCCGCAGGCGACGCCGTACGCCAGGCACTCCTCCGGCGGGCGCCCGTCGTAGCGGGCCGCCACGTAGCCGGCCAGGAAAGCGTCGCCGGAGCCGACCGTGGAGACCGGGTCGAGCGCCGGGATGCTCACCTCGAGCAGACGCGCCTCGGAGCCCTCGCCGACCGCCGCGACGCAGCCGTCCGGGCGGGTGATGATCGCCTCGCCGGCTCCGAGGCGGAGCAGCTCCGACAAGCCGTGGGCAAGGTCGTCGCGGTCCGCGAACTCCTGGCCGACCAGCTCCTCCGCCTCGCGCTCGTTCGGGGTGACGACCGAGGCGCCCGCTCGCAGCCCCGCCCGCATCGGCTCCCCCTCCGAGTCGAGGATCGAGACGATTCCGCGCTCGCGCAGCTCCCCGACGAGGCGCGCGTACAGGTCGTCGCCGGCACCGGGCGGAAGCGTCCCGGCCAGCACGCACATCCTGGCCCCGCCGGCGAGGTAGCGCAGCCGCTCGACGAAGCGCTCCACCTCCTCCGGGCTGACCGCCGGACCGCGCTCGTTGATCTCGGTCTGCTCCCCGGAGGTCGGGTCGACGACCGCGAGGTTGATCCGCGTCTCGCCGGCGATCCAGGTCAGGTCCTTCGGAATCGACTCGTTGCGCAGCTCCTCGAGCACGCGATTGCCGGTCGGCCCGCCGGCGAAACCGGTGGCGACCACGGGCCGGCCGAGCAGCCGCAGCGCCCGGGCTACGTTGATCCCCTTGCCCCCCGCGACGGTGCGGCTCTCGACCGCCCGGTGGCGGTGACCGAGATGGAAGTTGGGAACCGCGACCGTGCGGTCGATAGCGGCGTTGAGGGTTACGGTGAGGATCATCGCCTGCGTCGCCACAGAAACAGCACTGCGACCAGTATCGCGAAGACGGCGAGCAGCAGCCAACCCGCGTTGTCGCCGGCCACGTCGCGGGCCTTGTCGACAGCGCTTGCCTCAGGCACAGAGCGGGCGGCGCGCAGCGGCACGATCGTCACCGGCGCGCCGTCCAGGGTGACGATCGCGGCGCCCAGCACGTCGCCGCGCGGGATCGGCCCCTCGACCCGCTCGGGAGTTTCGACCGTCAGCCTGAGCCGCTGGTCGCGGCGGACGCCGATCGCCACCGTCCGCGCGGCGCGCAGCGGCAAGTCCT
>DATABM010000088.1:0-11220 GCA_036259555.1 Solirubrobacterales bacterium | reverse complement strand
GCGACGCCGGCGCCGCCGACCCGGTTGACGCCGACGTGGACGAAGTAGCGTCCCGGCGTCAGCAGGTTCTCGAGGTCGACGCGGGCCTCGACCCGGTCGCCCACCGCCAGGGCCGACGTGCGCCCGTTTGGCGCTTTCCTGCTGACCCCGACGCCGAAGTCGCAGACGCTGACCCCGTCGGCGTTGGCGAGCATGATCCCGAGCCCGATCCCAGCGGAGTCGCGCTTCGCTTCGAGCGAGAGCCGCAGCTGGATCCGCTGCCCCTGCTCGAGGTTCGTCAGCCGCTCGCCGTCGCCGTCCTCGATCCAGACGTCGAGCAGGCTGACCTCGTCGCTCTCGTGCGCCGCCGTCGCCTGGCTCTCGCGCTCGAAGTTGAGCCGCAAGTAGCGGCGGCCGACCTCGGCCGGGTCGCCGATGTGCTGGACATGGCCGCCGTCGATCAGCATCGCCCCGGTGCAGAAGTCCTCGACCGTCTGCATGTCGTGGGTGACGAGGACGATCGTCTTCCCGGCCGCCTTCATCTGGTGAAAGGCGTCGGCGCACTTCTGCTGGAAGGCGGCGTCGCCGACCGCGAGCACCTCGTCGATCAGCATGATGTCGGCGTCGACCTCCATCATCAGCGAGAAGGCGAGCCGCACCAGCATCCCCGACGAGTAGTTCTTCAGTTTCAGGTCCGCGAACTCGTCCAGTTCGGCGAAGTCCATCACCGCGTCGATGCGCTGGCGCGTCTCCTGCGGCGTAAGCCCCATCATCACGCCGTTGAGGACGACGTTCTCGCGCGCCGTCAGCTCGAGGTTGAAGCCGACGCCGAGCTCGATGAACGGCGCCAGCCGGCCGGCCATGCGGATCGTGCCGGCGTCCGGGCGGTAGATGCTGGCCAGGAGCTTCAGCAGCGTGCTCTTGCCGGAGCCGTTGCGGCCGACGATGCCGAAGAACTCGCCCTGGCCGATCTCGAAGGAGACGCCGTCGAGGGCGCGCAGATCCCTGTAATCCTGGGCCGCGAAGGGACGAACGATCCGCTCTTTGAGCGAGTCGACCTTGTGAGTGGGGATGCGGAAGGACTTCTCGAGCCCGCGCACCTCAATCGCAGTCGCGGCGTCTGGCACGGCGGGGAACGCTAGCGTGGCGGCACCATGCACACGGACGAGGTCCTGTCGGTCGCGGTGGTGGTGCCGAGCTGGAACACGCTCGCGCTCCTGCCCCGGTGCCTGCGCTCGGTTCGCGAGCAGGACGTCGCGGCCGAGCTGCTGGTGGTCGACAACGGCTCGCGCGACGGCTCCGTGGATTGGCTGCGATCGGAGGGGATCGAGCACGTGGCGCTGCCGGAGAACGTCGGCTTCGCGGCGGCGGTTAACCTCGGGGCGAGGCGCGTCGCGGCCGCCGCGATCCTCGTCCTCAACGCCGACACCGTGCTCGAGCCGGGCTGCCTCGCGCGCCTGCGCGAGGCACTGGCGAACGACGCGTCGCTGGGCGGTGTGCAGCCCCGGATCCTGCAGCTGGATGGAGAGGCGCGGCAGGGGACTGGGGGCCCGGGAGGCGATCCGGCCGCGGCCCGCCTCTACAGCGCCGGCCAGGCGCTGACTCGCGACGGCCGGGCCTTTGAGCTCGGCATGGGGGAGGCGGGACGACCGGAGCTGCTGCGCCGCCGCGAGGTCTTCGGCGTCTGCGGCGCCGCGTGCCTGTTGCGGCGCGAGCTGTTCGACCAGCTGGGCGGCTACGACGAGTCCTACTTCTCCTTCTATGAGGACGTCGACCTCAACGTGCGGGCGCGGATCGCCGCCTGGCGCTTCGAGTACGCGCCCGAGGCGGTCGTCTGGCACGTCGGCAACGCCGCCTGGAGCGACGGCTTCGAGCGGCCCGGCGCCGAGAACGCGCGGCTGGTCGCCCGCAACCGCCTCTCGACCCAGGTCAAGTTCGTGCCGCCGGCCGCGCTGCCGCGGATCGTCGCAGTGGAGGCGGGCTCGCTTCTACGCGCCGCCCGCCAGCGCCGCCTCGGTGCCACGCTGCGCGGCAAGCTGGAAGCGCTGCGGCAGCTCGCCGCCCTCTTGCGCGAGCGCCGCCGCTTGGCCGAGAGCGGCGATCCCGCCCGCGCACGCACCTGGCTCGGCCGCTTCCTCTGACCCTCAGCCGCGCCGCCGCCGCCGCAGCGCCAGCGCCTCGCGGGCGGTGATGTCGAGCAGCCCCTCGGACGGCGGCTGACGCCGCTCCAGCCCGCCGCCGTCGCGCCAGCCTCGCAGTCGCCCGGCCAATCCCCGTGCGGTCCGGTCCCTCAACAGCTGCCCGGCGCAGATCGCCGCCTCGCAGGCGAGCGCCCGGGCCGCGGCGCCCGGTCGTGACATGACCCCGTAGCGCCGCAGCATGTAGCCGCGGCTCCAGCCGGTGTGGGCGTACTTCGCGCCGCTGGCGGCGCCGAGGCTGGCCGAGTAGGCATGGACTGCCCGCGCATCGGCCGCCAGCTCACAGCGCCCGCCTGCGGCGCGCAGCCGCAGCGCCAGCTCGAGGTCCTCGTAGTAGAGGAAGATCCGCTCGTCGAAGCCGCCGACGGAGCGAAAGGCGCCGAACCGGTAGAGCGCCGCGCCTCCGGTCGGCCCGAGCGGCGGCGGGGCGGTCGCCAAGGCCTCGACCGGCTCGCCCTGCAGATAGTCGAAGCCCATCAGGGTGCGGTCGGCGACCACCCCCGCCGAGTCGATCCGGTTCCGACCACCGCCCCTCGTCCTGCCGCCGCTCGCCGCCGGTTGATCCTCGAGCAGCACGCCCGCCACCATCTCGGCTCCCTCCACCGCCGTCCCCAGCAGCGCCTCGACGAAGCGCGGCTCAGGCACCGCGTCGTTGTTGAGCAGGATCAGCGGGTCGGCCGGCCGCTGCTCTATCGCCCGGTTCAGCGCCGGCCCGAAGCCGACGTTGCGCCCGAGCGCCACGATCTCGATCTCGGGGAAGTCCCGCTCGACGAGCTCCCGAGAGCCGTCCGCGGAGCCGTTGTCGACGAGGACGACGTCGATCGGCCTGCTCTGCTCGGCGAGGCCGCGCAGGGTCTCGCCGAGTCTCTCGGCACCGTGGTGGTGGGGGATGTAGACGGCCGGCCGCATCTATTACCAGCGCAGTAGGGTTGCATCTCGCGATGGAGCCCCTGAAGGGACTGATTCTCTCCGGCGGCGCCGGAACGCGGCTGCGCCCGATCACCCACACGTCGGCGAAGCAGCTGGTGCCGGTCGCCAACAAGCCTGTGCTCTTCTACGGGATCGAGGCGCTGGTCGAGGCCGGCGTCACCCAGATCGGAATCATCATCGCCCCCGAGACCGGCGACGAGATCCGCGCCGCAGCCGGCGACGGCTCGCAGTTCGGGGCCGAGATCACCTACATCGTCCAGGACGCGCCGAAGGGCCTCGCCCATGCCGTGCTCACTGCGGAGGACTTTCTGGCGGGGTCGCCCTTCGTCATGTACCTGGGGGACAACCTGCTCGCCGACGGCCTGCGCGGCCTCGTCTCGAGCTTCCGCGAGCACGAGCCCGACGCGCTAATCCTGCTCACCGCGGTCCAGGACCCCGAGCACTACGGGGTTGCCGAACTCGACGGCGAGCGCATCGTGCGCCTGGTCGAGAAGCCGAAAGATCCCCCGTCCAACCTAGCCCTGGTCGGCGTCTACCTCTTCCAGCCGGCGATCTTCGAGGCGGCCCGTGCCCTGGAGCCTTCGTGGCGCGGCGAGCTCGAGATCACCGAGGCGATCCAATCGCTGATCGAGGACGGCCATCGCGTCCAATCCGAGGTCGTCAGCGGCTGGTGGAAGGACACCGGCCAGCTAGCCGACATGCTCGAGGCGAACCGTCTGGTGCTCGAGGAGGTCGAGTCGCGCGTCGAGGGCGAGGTCGACGAGGGCTCGCGGGTCGAGGGCCGGGTTGTGGTCGAGCCCGGGGCCCACGTCCACGGCTCGGTGGTGCGCGGCCCGGCCGTGATCGGCGCCGGCGCCCGCATCGAGGACGCCTACGTCGGCCCCTACACTTCGATCGGCGAGAACGTACGGATCGTCCGCTCCGAAGTCGAGCACTCGATCGTCCTCTCGGGCTCGGTGGTCGAAGACCTGGGAACGCGGATGGAGGCCAGCCTGCTCGGTCGCGAAGTGAAGCTGACCCGCAGCGACGGCATGCCCCGCACCCTTCGCATGCTGGTCGGCGACAAATCCGAGATCGAGATCGTCTAGCGCGCGGGGTGAGGGACCGCCTGCGGGCCACGGGCTGGGGCGAGGACCTTCGGGCGGCCTGGAGCGTCTTCTGGCTGAGCCGCCCTGGTCGTCTTCGGCGTCGCCGCGTGGGTGGTTGCCGCGGGCATCGCGCCGGCCGCCGTCGACGGGTACCCGACGCTCGAACGCCCCTTCGACGCCTGGCACGCGACCGGCCTGCTCGACCTCGCCTTCGCGTCGCTGGCCAAGTGGGACGCCCTGCATTACACGGCGATCTCGATCGACGGTTACTCGGGCGTCACCGAGGGCTTTCCGTCCGACGAACGGAGGGCGGCCTTCTTCCCGCTCTACCCCGGCCTGGTGCGGGTGCTGAGCGGCTTCGCCGCCAGCCCCGGGGCGGCGCTGATCGTCGCCTACGCGGTCTCGCTCGCCTGCTTCCTGGCGGCGCTCACCCTGCTGCACCGGCTGGCCGAGATCGAACTCGGCCCCGCTACGCCCGGCCGGCGCTGGTGCTGCTCGCCTTCTTCCCGGCCGCGTTCTTCTTCGGGATCCCCTACACGGAGTCGCTCTTCCTGCTGCTCGCGGTCGCCGCCTTCTTCGGGGCTCGGACCGGGCGCTGGCCGCTCGCCGGGGCCGCCCTCGCCCTGGCCTCGGCGACGCGGGCGCCGGGGCTGCTGCTGATCGTCCCCGTGGCGCTGCTCTACCCCTGCGGGCCGCGCGCCGACCGCGAGCAGGCGGCGGGCAGCGGCCTGCGCCCGCGCCACCGGCTTGGGCCGGAGGTCGCCCGGATCGCGCTGGCGCCGCTCGGCCTGATCGCCTTCAGCCTCTACCTGCACTTCGCGCTCGGGGACGCGTTCGCCTGGCAGAGCGCCCAGGAGCTCTTCGGGCGACGGACGGTCGACCCCTTCACGGGGCTCGGGACGGGCTGAAGGAAGGCGGCGCGGGGCTGCCGACCTGTTCTCGGGGACCTACCGAGAGGACCCGGGCTTCGACCACCTCAACGTCCTGCGGCTGGCCGCGGTCGCGCTCGCGGTCGTCGGCGGGATCGGGGCGTTGCGACTGCTGCCGCCGGCCTACGGCGTCTGGGTGCTGATCTCGATCCTGCCGATCCTGTCTCCCAGCCGCCCAGCCTGCCGCTCTACTCGGCGACCCGCTTCGTCGCGGTCCTCTTCCCGGTCTTCCTCTGGCTGGCCGTGGCCTGCGAGCGCCGCGGGGCGACGACGCCGGTCGTCGCCGCCTTCGCGGCCGGGATGGCTGCGTTGACGGCCCAGTTCACCCTCTGGTACTTCGTCGCATAATCTGCGCCCCGTGCACCTCCGCCATTCGCAGATGGGGCACGACGCGTGAAGGTGCTCGTCACGGGCGCCGCCGGGATGCTCGGCCGCGACGTCGTCCTCGCCGCCGGCAACGCCGGCCATGACGTGGTCGGCTTCGGCCGCACCGAGCTCGACGTCGCCGATGCGGCCGCGCTCGAGCGCAAGTTCGGCCAGGAGCGGCCCGACGTGGTCGTCAACTGCGCCGGTTGGACGGACGTCGATGGCGCGGAGGAGGCCGAGGAGGCGGCGACGAGGGTGAACGGCACGGGCGCCGGCAACGTGGCTGCGGCGGCAGCGGCGCAGGGCGCCAGCGTCGTCTACGTCTCGACCGACTACGTGTTCGACGGCGCCAAGGGGTCGGCCTACGTCGAGACCGACCAGCCAGCGCCGCTCTCCGCCTACGGCCGCAGCAAGCTGGCGGGCGAGGAGGCGACGGCGGCGGCCAACAAGCGCCACTTCGTCGTTCGGGCCGGCGGGCTCTTCGGGATCGGCGGGCGCAACTTCGTCGAGACGATGCTGCGGCTGGCCGAAGTGCAGAACGAGGTGCTGGTCGTCCGCGACCAGGTCGGCTCCCCGACGTACACCTGGCACCTCGCCTACGGCATCGTCCGCCTGATCGAGGGCGTCGAGTTCGGCATCCACCACATGGCTGCCGCGGGCGCCTGCTCCTGGTACGACTTCGCACGCGAGATCTTCGAGCAGGCCAAGGTCGAGTGCAAGGTGCTCTCGGCGACCACCGACATGCTCGGCCGCCCTGCCGCGCGGCCACCCTATTCGGCGCTGGTCAGTCAGCGCGAACACGCGATCGAACTGCCCGCCTGGCAGGACGGCCTGGCCGCCTACCTGTCGCAGCGGCGGGCGGAGATGGAGGCAGCAGCATGAGGCTCTTGGTGACGGGTGCCGCCGGGTTCATCGGCTCCACCTACGTCCGCCTGGTCGGCGGCGAGCACGACGTCGTCGTGCTGGACAAGCTCACCTACGCCGGCCGTCGCGAGAACCTGCCCGAGGGCACCGAGCTCGTCGTCGGCGGGATCGAGGACCCCGCCGTCGTCCGCGAGGCGATGCAGGGCGCCGACGCCGTCGTCAACTTCGCCGCCGAGTCGCACGTCGACCGCTCGATCGACGACCAGGACGCCTTCGCCCGCACCCACGTGATCGGCACTGGCGTGCTGCTCGACGCGGCGCGCGAGCTGGGCGTCGAGCGCTACCTGCAGGTCTCCACCGACGAGGTCTACGGCTCGATCGAGTCCGGCTCGTTCACCGAGACCTCGCCGCTCGACCCCTCCTCGCCTTACTCGGCGACCAAGGCGGCCGGCGACCTGCTCGTCTCCGCCCACTTCCACACCTACGGCATCGACGCCTCGATCGTGCGCGGCTCCAACAACTACGGCCCGCGCCAGTACCCCGAGAAGCTGATCCCGCTGATGGTGCTGAACGCCCTGCACGGCGACTCGCTGCCGGTCTACGGCGACGGGCGCCAGGTGCGCAACTGGCTCTACGTCGAGGATTTCTGCCGCGGCATCCACACCGTGCTGGCCAAGGGCGAGGCGGGCCACGCCTACAACGTCGGCGGTCCCGACGAGTGCGAGAACATCGAGGTCGTCAAGCGGGTGATCGAGCTGACCGGCGCCGACGAGTCGCTGATCGAGTACGTCGCCGACCGGCCCGGCCACGACCGTCGCTACTCGCTCTCCTCCGAGAAGCTGCAGCGCGAGCTGGGCTGGGAGGCGCAGGTCCACTTCGACGAGGGCCTCGAGCGCACCGTCCGGTGGTACCGCGACAACGAGGACTGGTGGGGCCCGATCCGCTCCGGCGAGTACCGCGAGTACTACGAGAAGCAGTACGGCAGAGCGCTGACCTGATGCCCGAGCGACTGCCGACGAAACTGGACGGCGTCGTCCTGCTCGAGCCGCAGGTCTACAGCGACGATCGCGGCTTCATGGTCGAGACCTACCGCCGCGACGCCTGGGCGGAGTTGGGCGTCGAGGTCGAGTTCGTCCAGCACAACCACTCGCGCTCCCGGCTGGGGACGCTGCGCGGTCTCCACTTCCAGACCGAGCCGGGCCAGGCGAAGCTGGTCCGCTGCCCGCGCGGCAGGATTTTCGACGTCGCCGTCGACCTGCGCCGCGATTCGCCCGCCTACGGGCAGTGGGAGGGCCATGTACTCGACGACGAGCGGCATCGCCAGCTCTTCGTCCCGGCCGGCTTCGGCCATGGCTTCGCGGTCCTCAGCGAGGTCGCCGACGTCGCCTACCAGCTCTCCAGCCTCTACGACCCGGCGACCGAGTCGGGCATCGCCTGGGACGATCCCGACGTCGGCGTCGAGTGGCCGGTGGACGAGCCGCTGCTGAGCGAGCGCGACAGGCAGGCGCCCCGCCTCGCGGACGTCGCTGACTCCCTGCCGTTCTGAGCGGGCTCAGGGAACGAAGTCGCGGGCAGGGTCGACCGGCTCGAGCTCGATGCCCTCTTCGTCGATCAGGTAGTCGTAGCCGATCGCCTGGTACTCCCGCTCGGGGTCGAGCCGGTTGTAGAGGTCGGCGCGGGCTTGTCGGTCCTCGGCCCTGATCATCTTGAGGTGGTAGAGGTTGAGGTCGGCCCTCGGGTAGTCGCCCCGCGGCGGCGGCCACGGAGCCCAGACCGAGTGCAGCCGCTGCTTGTCGTAGCGGGCGTCCGGATCGGCCTTGAACAGGCAGGCCTTGCGCTTCTGTCCCCAGGCGCCGTCGACCCGGAAGCGGTCGCGCGATCCCCACAGCTCGCGGAAAGGAACCCAGAGGGCGACGTCGCCCGCCGCCTCAGCCCGGTCGATCTCCGCTTCGGCTCGCCGGCGGAAGCCGCGCTCGACCCGCTCGTCGGCATCGATCCCGAGGAACCAGTCGGGGCCGTGCTTCCAGGCCATCTCCATCAGGGTGAGGTGGTTGCGTCCGTCCTCCATCTCCTCCTGCGCGCCCGGCGGCAGCGTTCGCAGCTCGATCACCAGCGGGTGGCTTTCGAGGAGCTCGCGGGAGCCGTCGGTGGAGCCGTCATCGAGGGCGACGACGCCGTCGACCTGTCCCTCGAGGTTTCTGAAGAGGTCGGGCAGGTTCTCGATCTCGTCGCGGATCGGGACCAGCGCGAGGATTCGCCGGCGCCGCCGCTGCCGCAGGCATTCGCGCAACGTCTGCAGGCGGGTGCGCAGGCGCGCCTTCGAACGCAGCCGCTGTAGCGCTGTCGGCCGGATGGCGGGGATTGCGGGTGGGGTGACCGGGTCCGGCGCGGGGGCGGGCGCCGCCAGTGCGCGGACCCGGTCTTCGAACAGCTCCGGGTGGACCAGCGACAGCGGCTCCCCCGCGACGCTGCCGGCGAGCCGCGGGTTGTCGTCGAAGCGTTCCTCGCGAACGTAGAGGACGAGGTTCTGCCGGAACCACCAGGCGATCCGCTCGTCGTTCCAGATCTCGGGCCGGACCGCGTCGAATGCCGCGAAGCCGCGCGCGGCGAAGCGCTCGCTCCAGTAGGAGGGCCACTGCTCGTTGACGTGGCCGGTGCCGCCCTGGCCGGGAATCGCCGCCGAGAAGGCGACGGCGTCCCCTAGGCTCGTGAGCAGCTCGACGAACCCCTCGGCGGACCCTGGCGGCAGGTGCTCGGCCACCTCAAGCGAGACGACCAGGTCGAAGCTGCGCTCCCGCGCCGACGGTCGTGCCAGGTCCACGACCTCGAAGCGCTCCGCGGGGATCTGCAGCGAAGAGCGGTCGACCCAAGCCCCGTCAATGCCGTGGATCTCCTCGATTCCCTCGCCGCGGAAGTGCTTCAGCCAGGCTCCCGTCCCGCAGCCGACGTCGACCACCGACGAGGGCTCCAGTAGCCGCAGGAGGACCGGCACCACCGCCTCGGCCGAACGGTCGCTCTGCCGTTCGACGAGGTTGAAGTAGTCGCTGTCGTAGGCGTCGCGCATCGGTGTAGCTCAGCGCCGTCCGTCCGCGAGGGCCGTGCGGGCAAGGGCGACGGCCAGTTTGACGCCGATCCCGGCGTAGACGGCGGCGTTGACAAAGGGGGAGCGCTCGGGGGCGTCGAAGCGACGGTAGAAGCGGGCCATGCCGCGGTGGAACGCGACCTCTTGCCGCGGCGCGCGGCGAGCGCCGCTGGAGCCGCCCTTTACGTGGAGGGCGACGCCGGCCGGCTCGTAGAAGACCTTCCAGCCCGCCTGCCAGAAGCGACGGCACCAGTCGAGGTCCTCCATGTAGAGCCAGTAGCCCTCGTCGAGCAGGCCAACTTGGCGGACCGCCTCCATCCGGCAGAGCATGAAGGCTCCGTTGACCGCGTCGACCTCGCCGGGCTCGTCGTCACCCAGGTGCGTCGCCCGGTACTGGCTGAGCGCCCCGGCGGCGCCTTCGCGCCGGCCGATTCCGGTGAAGTGGGCGAGCGCGGAGAGCGGCGTGGGGAAGGAGCGCTTGCAGGCATGGTCGAGCTCGCCGCTCTCGGTCACCAGCTTCACCCCCACCATGCCGATCCGCTCGTCCGAGCGCAGCCGCGCCAGGGCCGCGTCGAGCGTCCCGCGGTAGACCTCGGTGTCGGGGTTAAGCAGCAGGACCGCCGCTGCCTCGGTCTCGCGCAAGGCCAGGTTGTTGGCGGCCGAGAAGCCGATGTTATCGCGGCGCAGCAGCCGCACCTCGGGAAACTCCCGCTCGACCATGTCGGGCGTCCCGTCCGGACTGCCGCTGTCGACCACCGTCACCCGCATCGTCCCCTCGGAGGGAGGATGCTCGCGCAGCGATTGCAGGCAGCGCCGCAACAGCGCCGCGGCGCCGTGGCTGACGACGACGATTTCCAGGTCGACCCCTGCCGCGATCTCCCCGCCCCCTGGGGCGCTTAAAGCCAAGATCCGTCCCTGCTTCTAGTAGGCGCCTTCGCCGCGGACGATCGCCCGCGGAGTGCGCAGCAGGATCGCCAGGTCGCCGGCCAGCGAGATGTTGTCGAGGTAGTCGCGCTCGATCGCCAGTCGCTCCTCGAAGCTGAGGTCGGCGCGCCCGTAGACCTGCATCGGTCCGGTCACCCCTGGCTTGACCCCGAGCCGCAGCCGCTGGCGCTCGTCGTACAGCGCCACGACGCTCTCCTCCTCGGGCCGCGGCCCGACCAGGGACATGTCGCCCTTCAGCACGTTGATCAGCTGCGGCCACTCGTCGAGGCTGAAGCGGCGCAGCCTGCGGCCGACCCGGGTGACGCGGGGGTCGTTGGGGATCTTGAAGGCCGGCTCCTCGAGCTTCTCCAGATCGACCAGCTCACCGAGCCGCTCGTCGGCTCCCTGCACCATCGTGCGGAACTTGAGCATCGTGAAGGGGACGCCGTCCTTGCCGGCGCGGCGCTGGCGGAAGAGGACGGGGCGGCCGCTGTCGATCAGTATCGCGATCGCGATCAGCGCCATTGGAGGGGCGAGCAGGACGAGCAGGACCGCCGAGATCGCCAGGTCAATCACCCGCTTGATCGCCAGCGTCGAGCGCGAGGGGTCCGAGAAGCGGAAGTCGAGCATCGGCAGCTCGGCGAGGCGGTTGAGCTCGATTCCCGGTCCGAGCAGTCCGAAGTGCTGGGGCAAGAAGGTCAGCCCGAGGCCGGCCGCCTTGCACTCCTCGATCAGCCGCTCGGCCGCCGGCTCGCTCATCTGATCCTCGGTGACGATCACTCGCTCGACCGCCATGCCGTGGGCGACCGCGGCGATGTCGTCGACGGTGCCCAGGCGCGGCAGGCCGCCCATATCCCCGG
>DATABM010000087.1:0-3331 GCA_036259555.1 Solirubrobacterales bacterium | reverse complement strand
CCCCCCCCCCCCCCACGGCGATGAGACGGTGACCGCCGTCCTTTGCGATCCCGACGGAGCGCCGCTCGAGGTCTCCGAGGCGCTCCTCTCCACCGAGTACGGCCCCGACGGCGTCCAGCGCCGAGCGACCCTGGAGCTCTGGATCGACGCGGAAGGCAAGGCCGGGCCGTTGCGCGGCGCGGGAACCGCGATCAGCGCCGCCAAGGTGCGGCGCGACGGGCTCGTCGCCGACGTCGCGTTCTTCCGCTGGGAGCTCGACGGCCGCGACGGCCTCGGCCACTACGAGGTGGTGCGCGATGGCTGAGCGCCCCGGAATCGCGGCGGTCATCTCGGACTTCGGCGGCGTTCTGACGACGCCCTTGGTGCAGTCGTTCATGGCGTTCCAGGACCAGACCGGCATCACTGGCGAGGATCTCGGCAAGGCGATGCAGGCCGCCACCGAGGCAAACGGCCAGAACCCGCTCTTCCAGATGGAGCGCGGCGAGATCAGCGAGGAGGCGTTCCTGGCCCAGCTCACCGACTGCCTCGAGCCGCTGCTAGGCCACCGTCCCGAGATGCACCGCTTCAAAGAGATCTACTTCGAGGCGCTCCAGGTCAACCCACCGATGATCGAGCTGATGCGCGAGCTGAAGGCGGCGGGCTATCGGATGGCGATGCTGACCAACAACGTCAAGGAGTGGGAGCCGCTCTGGCGCTCGATGCTGCCCGTGGACGAGATCTTCGAGATCGTCGTCGACTCCGCCTTTGTCGGCTGCCGCAAGCCCGAGTCGCGGATCTACGCGATAACGCTCGAACGCCTCGGCCTACCGGGCGACGCCTGCCTCTTCGTCGACGACGTCAAGGTGAACTGCGAAGGCGCCGAAAGGGCAGGCATCGCCGCCGTCCACTTCCAGGACAACGAGCAGGCGATCGCCGAGATCCGCTCGCTGCTCGAGCTCGAGAACGTCGCCTGAGGGCGACCGCCGCTCAGCCGCCCTTGTATTTGCGCTCGGGCCCCTGGGGGTTGTAGGCCGGATCCTTCTGCAGGTCCTCAGCCGGGCCGGCACCCTCACCGTCGGACTGGCTCTGCTTGTCCTGATCCTCCCGGTCCTCGCGGTCCTCTGCCTCGCCGTGGGCTTCGTCTCGACGCTCGTCGTCCTGAGTCATCTGCCGCCTCCTTCCGGATGCGGCTGGGCTACCCGGCAAGACGAATCCGGAAAACCGTCGGAGAAATAGCGTTGAGGGCTGCAGGTCGGGGCGCGCTGGGAGGAAGACGCTGGGAGCGCACTTAGGTGCGTGACCCGAGGAGTCCGACCGAAGACCCCTAGATGCGTGCTCTCGACTAGTTCTCCGAGCCGGCGCGGTCCCAGACGTAGAGCTCGACCGCCTCGACCGCAAGCTCCATCTGGCGGGCCGGGGAGAGCATGCCGAGGACGAGCTCGAGGGCGTCGTCCTCGGTGAGGCCCGCGTCGACCGCTTCCTCGCCGCGGAAGCCCGCGGCGAGCTTCAGCGCCTCGCGCCGGTTCTCGCCGAGCGAGCCGAAGGCGCCCATCAGGAAGTCGCGGTTGGGGAGCGGCTGACCAAGCTCGAGCGAGCCGTGCCAGGCGGCGAGCATCGAGAGGTCGTGTTCGTCGAGCTCGGAGAGCGCTTTCGCGTAGTGGACCTCCAGCTCGTGCTCGGGGATCTCGTCGACCCAGGCGCGGACCGCCTCGCCGAGCAGCTGGCGGCGCGCCTCCCGCCCGATCGAGTCGGAGATGGCCCGGATGGCGTCGGCTGGATCTACGAAGCAGAGTGACATGCGATGCGGTGAATGTAGAGAGGCGGGAAGACGGCAAATCGAGGGGCCGATCTGCCGCATTTGCGGCCTTCTGATCGGAGATTCGTGCCCAATCGGGCGCGCCGGAGCCAGACCTATGCTGGGACGTCGCCCATGCCGCTGCACCTGATCCACGGACCGCCCAACTCGGGCCGCGCCGGCCTCGTTCGCGAGCGCCTCGAAGCGGTCCTCGACCGCGATCCCGTACTCGTCGTGCCAACCCTCGACGACGTGCACCGGTTCGAGCGCGAGCTGTGCGCGGGAGGAGCGGCGCTGGGGGCGACCGTGACCACCTTCGCCGGCCTCTTCAGGCTCGTCGCCTCGGCTTCCGACGCACCCGCTCCGGTAGAGCTGACCGCCGCGCAGCGCCGCCGAGCGGTTGCCGTGACGGTCGACGAGCGCCGCGCCCAGCTCGGTCCCCTGCGCCATTCGGCCATGCGAACCGGCTTCGCGCTTGCCTTCGGCCGACTCCTCGACGAGCTCCAGGCCGGCGGGCTGCGCCCGAGCGACGTCGAGGCGGGCGCGGGCACGCTGGAGAGCTCGGCCTACCTCACCGACGTCGCGACGCTGTTCGCCGGATACGAGGCGGTGCGCGACCGGGTCGGCATGGCCGACGCCCACCGCGTCGCGCGGAGCGCGATCGCGCTGCTGCGCGAGTCCCCCGACGCCTGGGGACGGCCCGTCTTCCTCTACAGCCTCGACGACCTGACCGTCAACCAGTTCGAGCTGCTTGCCGCCCTGACCGACGGCGGCGAGGTGACCTTCGCCCTTCCCTTCGAGGAGAGCAACGCGGCGATCGCCGCCCGGACCTCCTCGTTGCTGGAACGCCTGCGGGCGCTCGAGGTCGCTTCCGAGACACGAACCGAGCCCCAACCCGCCCATACGGACGATCCGCTCCTCTTCCACCTGGAGCGCAACTTCGGCAGGGCGAACCCCGAACGGCGAGCGCCCGGCGCCGGTCTGACGCTGCTGCGCTCGGCGGGCGAGCGGGGCGAGGCCGAGGCGATCGGCGCCGCCGTGGCGCGTTTGCTCGCCGAAGAGGCGGAGCCGGGAGAGGTCGCCATCGCCCTGCGATCGCCGGAGCGACGCGGCCCGCTGATCGCCTCGGTCCTCGAGTCCTACGGGATCCCGGTCGCCCTCGAGGCCGAGATCCCGCTGAGCGCCACCTCGATCGGCGGCACGCTGCTGGCCTTGCTGGCGGCGTTGCAAGACGGCTCGGCGGCCGACCTGCTGCGCTTCATGCGCGGACCCTCCGGCCTGCCTCGCGGCCAGGTCGACTGGTTCGAGCGGTCGCTGCGGCGGCGCCGGGTGCGAACCGCCGCGGAAGCGCTCGACCTCTGGTGCGAGCGCTACGAGCGGCTGCCCAACGACGTCGCCGCGCTCAGCGCCGCGATCGAAGGACCCCCCGACCGCCTTGCCCGCCTGGTCGCCCGCCTGGCGGCGACCATGGCGTCGCGACCGCTGCGCGACGGCGTCGACGGCCCGACCGCCGGCGCCGAGGACGATCGCGAGCTCCGCGCCGCCGCGGCGACCGCG
>DATABM010000086.1:0-5911 GCA_036259555.1 Solirubrobacterales bacterium | reverse complement strand
CGAAGCTACGGCGGAGCGGCGCACAGGTGGTGCGCCCAGTGCGCCGATTGCGAGCCGCGATGTGCGCGACCTGATTACATGTCCTCGATGGAGGGTGGAGCCTTCAACCTCTTCGGCGACCCCGACGAGTTCCGCGAGCGGATGGAGGAGCTCGCCGAGCAGATGCAGTCGTCGCAGCGGGTCGCCTGGGCCGACAACGCGATCAAGCTCGCGGTCGAGCTGACCGTCGCCTCGGTCGAGCGGCTGGAGCTGTCCGGGACCACCGACGAGCAGGCGATGCAGGTTCGCGACGCGATCCGCGTCCTCTTTCCCGAGGCGGTAACCCTCGTGCGCGAGGCGCGCGAAGGGCTCTCTTAGAGGATTTTCGCCGTCTAACCCGCTTCGATTTCGCGCACCCGGTGGGTCTCGACGTCATAGACGTAACCGCGCACCGCATCGCGATGGAGGAGGAACGGGGAGCGCCGCACCCGCAGGACCGACTCTCGCACGTCCTCCTCGACCTCCTCGAAGGAGCCGATCGCGAAGGGCGGCTCCGTCCCGGCCGCCTCGCGCAGCTCTGACCGGAAGCCCTCCTCGTCGAGCGCCTGCATGCCGCAGTCGGTGTGGTGGACGAGCAGCACGTCGCGGGTGCCGAGCCGGCGTTGGGAGATCGCCAGCGAGCGGATCGTGTCCTCGGTGACGACTCCGCCCGCGTTGCGCAGGACGTGCGCGTCGCCGGGCTCGAGCTCCAGGGCGGCGAGGACGTCAAGCCTGCAGTCCATGCAGGTGACTACCGCGATCCCCCGTTTCGGTTTGGCGTTGTCGCTCATCGCAGAACCTCCGTTTCCAGGTCGACCGCGCTCCCTCTTCCGAGCGCCGCGGCGATTCCCTCCATGGGCAGGGCGACGAGCAGCGCCGGCAGGGCGACGGCAATGCTGATCAGCGTGTCGAGCCGGCGCTGCCAGGACCGATCGGCGGGGACGGACTCGCTGCGCCCCAGCGCCCCGAGGGCGACGTTGCGGCCGAAGGTGAAGCCGTTCAGGACCGTCTGCCACATCGTCGCGACGCCGGCCAGCGTCGCCCAGCGGGCGCCGCGCACGACCTCGTCGCGGCGGCCGACGAGGCGGCGCACCGCCTCGACCGTGAACAGGCAGCGGGCGCCTGGGGTCAGCCCCGCCCAGCCGGCGCCGCCGATCCAGGCCGAGAAGCTGCCTCGATTCGCGATCCGGACGACTTCGCCACGCTGCTGCCGGACGAGCTCGCCCAGCGCCTCCGCGGCGCTCGGCGGGTCGCCGACCACGCCGAGGCCACAGCTCTCGCAGCGCCGCACGGGCCCGGCCAGGCCGGGCCGCTCGTCCACCCAGCCGAACAGCGGCTCGGCGCAGGAGGGGCAGGGCGGGTTCTCGGGCCCTCCGCCCGCCTCCAGGGGCACGACCGAGTGGGGGGTCCTCGAGCTCGCGGCGGGTCTGTCGATGCTCATCAGGCCCGGTAGCGTACGAACCCGTGGTGCTCAGCGAGATCATGACCGCCGGTGTCGTCACCGCCGCCCCCGGCGCGAGCGTCGTCTCCGTCGCCCGCCAGATGCGCGACAGCCGCGTCGGCTCGGTCGTCATCGTCGACCAGGCCGGCTCGCCGGTTGCGATGGTCACCGATCGCGACCTCGCCGTCCGTGTCTTTGCCGAGGGAGTCGACGGCGAGGCGCCGGTCGGCGACTTCGCCTCGCGGCCGTTGGTCTGCGGCGATCCAGACACCGAGCTCGACGAAGCGGCAGCGCTGATGGTGCAGCACCGGGTCAGGCGCCTGCCCGTGGTCGAGGGCGGTAGCCTCGCCGGCATCGTCACCCTCGACGACATTGCCGTTCGAACCGGCAACCTCGAAATCGCGCAGCGGATGACCGCCGAGGTGATCGAGGGCGCTCTGCCCCAGTTCTACTTCCACGAGCGCGGCTGACCGGCGTGAGCGACGGACGCGAGGCGCAGCTCGCCTGGGAGGAGCGCTGGGCACGGCCAGCGGCCGCCGCGGCGCTTGCCGCCGTTATCGCCGTGATCGCCTCGATCGTCGTCGCGCAGACGAAGGGCTCTGCCGACGGTGCCTCGCAGATCCTCATGGACATCGACGGCAACAACGCCGCCGTGCTGATCTCGAGCGCGCTGCAGGCGATCGGCATCGCCCTGCTGGCCCTGCCTCTCCTCTACCTCTTTCGCGCCGCCGACTTCCGCAGCGAGACGATGCGCAGCCAGCTCGTCGGCGTCGTCATCGCCGGCCCTCTCTTCCTCGCGGTGGCGTTCCTCCTCACCGGGATCGTCTCCGTGCAGGCGGCGGGAGACTTCGTCGCCGACGAGGTCCCTCGCCTCGCCGCCAAAGGCGTCGAGTTGGGCAGCGACCGCGCCAACGAGGTAGCCGACGACACCCTCGCCGACGCCGGCCTGCGGCCGCTTGCCACCGGCTTTGGCATCGGGGGCCAGATCGGCTTCATCGTCGCGATGTTCTACACCGCGCTGCACGCGATGCGGACGGGTCTCCTGAGCCGCTTCTGGGGTTCGCTCGGGATGGCGCTCGGTGCCGTCTCCTTCCTCTTCTTCCAGTTCGCGCTGCTCTGGTTCGTCTATCTCGGGCTGCTGCTCGCCGGCTGGATACCGGGTGGGAAGCCGCCGGCCTGGGAGAGCGGCGAGGCGGAGCCGTGGCCAACGCCCGGCGAGCGAGCGGCTCAGGCGATGGAGAGCGACGCAGAGAAGTCTCGCGACTGAGCGAGGGGATTCGCCTCGCCGGCGATTTCCTTGCGGTAGGACCGCCAGCCCCTGAAGTTCCCGCACCACCCGCCGTCGGGCAGCGGTCTGGCGGGGTGCTCGAGCGGCGACATGTGGCCGCTCTCGATGAGGCGGTCGTGCAGGTCGAGGTCGGCCTGTAGGTCGCGCCTTCCGTCGTGCGTCAGGTAGCTGACCCGGGCGCAACGCCCGACCGAGACCTTGACCAGGTCCTCCTCCGAGGCGGCCTGCTCGCGGTCCTCGCCGCGGACCAGTGGCAGGTGCCATTGGCCCTCGCCGACCGCGGTGGGCTCTGAGGCGTCGACCGCGGCGCGCATCCGCTCTGCGACGAGGCGGATCTCAGGTTGTGCGTCGGAATGGCAGCGCAGGTTCCAGAAGTTCTCCCACTCGGTCGCGGTGACGATCACCGTGTGCCACATGAACGGCTCCAAGAGGCGGTTGGCGACCTGCTTGTGGACGTTCAACCACCGGTCCGGTCGGCGGCGCTCGCGCGTGGCCTCCTCCACGCTCGTCAGGACCTCCACCAGGTCGCCGGCGGCGGCGACCTCGGCGGGGTCGGTGACCAGCCCGAGCACCCGCCGTACCGCGTCGTCGCGGGCGCGCTGCCACTCCGCTTCCGCGGCCTCCAGCTTCGCGCCCTCGAGGGCCGGGCCCGCCTGCATGCCCGGTTGGTTGGAGCCGAACTCGATCGGCACGTAGGGATGCTCCAGGACCCGGCGCAACTGCTTGGCGATCGGGATCGCCCGCGAGCTGGCCGAGTTGCGGGAGAAGACGCGATGCGTGTTGAACTCGGCCAGGACGAAGCGGGGGAAGGTCGCCTCGAGGGTGGTCAGCCGGCAGCCGGCGGGCGAACGCGAATCGGCGAGGACTTTTGCGTCGAAGGCCATCGGGTGCTCGCAATCTTCCACTCTCGGCGGACGGAGAGGACTTGGTTCGGCGCCGCTCTTTGCGGCTACCCCGGCGGCGTCCCGACGAACGGGAACGCCCGCCGAGGCCGACCCCGCTACGCAGAGGCGTATCCACGGCCGAGGAATTTTTGCGAGGATCGCCCGCCAGATGAGCGCCCTGATAGCCCCAAGTCGCCTGCCGGCGCTCCTGCTGGCCGCGGCGACGCTCGCCTCGGGGGCTTGGCTGATCTCACTGGACTCGCAGCTCACCTTCATCGCCGACGACTGGATGCTGTTGGTCAAACGCCAGGGGTGGACGCTCGACTATTTCCTGCACCCTTTCCACGGCAACATCGTCGCGGCGCCCGGCCTCGTCTACCGGCTCCTCCTGGAGGTCTTCGGGATGGACTCCGCGACGCCCTTCTACTGCGTCGCGATCGCGACCTTCCTGGCCAGCGCGGTGCTGCTCTTCCTCTTCGCGCGACGGCGGGTCGGCGACTGGCTGGCACTGGTCGCCGCCGTCCTCATTCTCTTCCTCGGCGCCGCCTTCGAGGATCTGCTGTTCGCCTTCCAGATCGGCTACTTCGCCTCCGTCGCGGCGGGGCTCGGCATGCTCCTCGCCCTCGATCGCGAAGACGAGGTCGGCGACGGAATCGCCTGCGCCCTCGCGGTGGTCTCGCTCGCCTTCTCGAGCGTCGGGATCCCAGTCGTGGCGGCGGCCGTCGTGGACGTGGCCCTCGGCCGTCGGCCCCGCCTCAGGCGCGCCTACGTCGCGCTCGTGCCGATCTCCCTGTACGTCGGCTGGTGGGCCGGCTGGGGGCACGTCGGCCAGAGCGAAGTCGGACTCGACAACCTGCTCGGAGTCCCCGAGTTCGTGTTCGAGGCGGCGTCGGCGGGCGTCACCTCGCTGATGGGACTGGCGACCGGGGACGGCAGCGAGCCCGAGCAGCCCAACCTGATCTGGGGCAAGCTCGTCTTGATCGCCGCCTCGCTGGCTCTCGTCGCCAAGGTCGCCCGCGAGGGAAAGGTCTCGCGCGGCCTCGCGGTGGCGCTGGCGCTCGGCCTCGTCTTCTGGGCGATCGCCGGGCTCAACCGCAACGAGGATCGCCTCCCGACCTCCAGCCGCTACCAGTATCCGTCGGCGGTCTTCCTGCTGCTGATCGCCGTGGAGGCGCTGCGCGGCGTTCGGGTGCCTCGGCCCGCGGTTGTCGCCGCCGCGGCGGCGACCGTCGCAGCCGTGTTTGGCGGCATCTCGCTGGCGGAGCGCGAACACCGAGAGCGCTGGGTTCCCTACGCCGACTCGATCCGCTCGAATCTCGCTGCGGTCGAGATCGCGGGCGACGCCGGCGATCCGAACTTCACCGTCGCCTTCGCGGGCAACCTCACCGCTCCGGCGGGGACTTACCTGGGCACGGTGGCCGAGTACGGCTCGCCGGCGTTCACGGAATCGGAGCTGGCGGAGCGACCGAGCGCCGAGCGGGACACCGCCGACCTGACGATGGCCCAGATGCTCGGCATCGCGCTGGCTTCGCCCGAGCCTGGCGAACGCGTCCTGCAGTGTGAAATGCGCCAGGCGTCCCCCGAGGGCCACACCGGCGTCACTTTGCTGCGCGGCGGCTTCCGCCTGACCAACCGCGGAGCCGGCGAAGTGGAGGTTCTGCTCAGCCGTTTCGCCGACGAGCTCTCCGTCGTGCTCGGCACCCTCGCCCCCGGGCAGACGACGGCGTTGACGATCCCCGTGGACGGGTCCGACCGCCCGTGGGTTCTCGGCCTGAAGGGCGAAGGACCGGTTCGCCTCTGCACGGCGGAAGTGCCCGCGGGCGGCTAGCGGCGCGTAGGGAAGTGCCCGCGGGCGGTTAGCGGGCCCGCAGCCTCGATCGCCGCGACCGGGTCAGCGAGGCGGCGCCGCCATGAACTCGACCTTCTGACCGCCCGGCATCGTGACGAAGGCGCGCGCCTCTCCCCAGAGCTCGCGGTGGCGCTCCGGCGCGTGGCCCGCACCCTCGAGGGCCGCGAAGGCCGCCTCGAAGTCGGCGACGACGACGGCCGGGTGGCCGAGCTGCGGCACGGTTCCCGCCTCGCTTTCGATCAGGTGGATCTGCGTGCCATCGCGTTCGAGCCACGTCACGTAGCCGCGCAGCTCATCCGGAGCCTCGACCGGCTCGAAGCCCAGCAGGCGCCAGCAGGCTACGCAGCCCGCGACGTCCTCGGGGCGGACCTCCAGCGCGACGTGGTGGAGCATCGCCCCAGATTAGGCGGTGACTGTGGACTTGAACCGGC
>DATABM010000085.1:0-4186 GCA_036259555.1 Solirubrobacterales bacterium | reverse complement strand
GAAGTCGTTGCCGCCGCCTTCGGCGACGCCGTAGCCGATCGCCCACCAGGCGATCGTCACCAGCGCCAGGTTGATGAGGATCTTGGCGACCCCGGTGCCGACGTTCTTCTGCCTCGAGAAGCCGATCTCGAGGAACATGAACCCGGCCTGCATCAGGAAGACCAGGGCGGTGGCGACCGCGACCCAGACCATGTCGAGCTCGCCCGCCTTTTCCGCCACGGTGTCGGCGACAGCCGCCGATGCCGCGCCGGGCAGCATCAACGAGGCGAACGCCGCCAGCATGGCGGCGAGGCCAAGTCTCTTTCTCATCTCAGCTCCTCCTTGCCCGCCGGAGCGCGCCCCGGCGGTCGCAGTTTTCGGATGCGAGCCAAGGTATGGACGGCAGGGCCGGATGTCCTTGGACCGGTGGAGCAAATCCGCGCGATCCGCTTCTCCCCGATGGCAGGGCCCCTTTAAGGTCACCGCCCCAGTGCCCGTCCTACTGCAACCGAAAGCGCCGTTCGCGAGCGACGCGATCCTCGTCGGCGATCCGGGACGCGCACTGCTGCTCGCCCAGGAGCTGCTCGAGCAGCCGAAGATGTGCAACCACGCGAGGGGGCTCTGGGGCTATTCCGGAATGACCGAGGCGAACCGGGAGCTGACGATTCAGGCGACGGGCGTCGGGGCTCCCAGCGCCGCGGCGGTGCTCGCGGACCTGGCCGAGCTCGGGGTGCGGCGCGCGGTGAGGGTGGGCACTGCGACGGGCTTCGATGAGCAGAGCCGGCTCGGCGACCTGCTGCTCGTTGCCGAGGCCGAGGCGACCGAGGGAAGCGCGTCGGCGTTCGGAATCCGAACCGGCGAGACGGTCGCGCCCGACCCCGACCTGCTCGGGCGTCTCGCGGAGGCCGTCGCCGGCGGGGCGCGAACGGCGAGGATCGTCAGCGTCGACACGCTGCCGGACCCCCGGTCCGGCGGTTCCGGTGCAGCCGCCGCCGACATGCAGACCCTCGCGGTTCTGGCCCGGGGCAATGCGCTGGGCATCGCGACCGCCGCCCTGCTGGCGGTGGTCGAGACGTCCGCGGGCGCCCTGCTCACCGGCAAGCAGTTGGACGAGGCCGCCAGGAGGGCAGGGCGGGCCGCGCAGGCTGCACTCTCACCCTAAAGTCGAGGGTTAGCTTTAGGCCGCGTCGGCTTTGCCACCCGGTGGCGCAGCGGCCAGATTCCGACGCACGCCGGCGACCTCGTCCGCCACACGGTCGACCTGGTCCTCGATGTCCTCCAGGCGCTGGGAGATCGACCTGAGGCGCCGCTCCAGCCGTTCTATGTCGCTCGCTGAAGGGAGGTTCAGGGCGGCCAGCAGCGTCTGCTGAGCCTCGGCGGCCTTCTCGCGGGCGCCAAGCGCAGCGGCGAGCGCCGTCTCGAGCGTCGGGCTCTCGAGCATTGCCTGGGCCAGCTCGGCGATCAGGTGCTCGCTGCGGGATCGCAGGCTCTCCTCGTCGTCGTGCGGAGCACTCATCGAGGGGACCTTAACGTGCCCATCCGAATCGCCTGCGATTCTGTTGGTTTCCAGGATGGCAGCGGTCGATGATTAAGCGCATATTGCGCGCCTGGCGGGCGCGTTGCGGAGCTCCGCGAAAGTCAGTAGCGTGGTCGACCTGCACATCTGGGGAGAGGACCGCCGAGTGCTGTGCAATCTACGGCGGGGTACGCGCAGCAGGATGAGAGACAAGCTCGCACTGACGATCGCCCTGGCCGGGTTCGCGGTCACTACCGCCTTCGGCGTTGGGATCGCCGGCGCCACCGATTCCGCCGGCCTCGGCGACGGGCAGGCGGCCGACTCGCTCTCGACCGTGCCGCTCTCCCCGGCAACGCCAGCGCTCGCCTGCGCGAACGAAGTCGACGACGACGGCGACGGCCTGGCAGACCTCACCGACCCCGACTGCGAATCGAGCGCCGACCCCGAAGAGGCGCCCGCCACCCCGTCGGCCGAAGAAGAGGGATCCGCCGAGGAAGAAGGGACCGCTCCCGCCAAGGGGGTGCGCCCCGGCGCCACCCTCGACGCCGGCAACGCGACGAGCCGGGGTGCGGGCGGCGTCAGCCGCAACCAGAGCATCGGCGGCTCGAATGCCGGCCCGCCGGTAGCGGCCGGCGCCGTCACGGCGCCTCCCGCGACGGCCGGCGACCAGCCGGCAGAGCAGGACGACGGCGGCCTGCGGTTCAGCGACGGCGGCACGCCGACCGGCACCGACCCGACCGCGACCATCGCGCCGTTCGGGCCGGCCCCGATCGGCGTCCCGAACATCGTCATCGACTCCTTCGAGATCCCGCCCTTCCTCCTCCCGATCTACCAGGCATGCGGCACCGAGTACGGCGTGCCTTGGCAGATCCTCGCCTCGATCAACAAAATCGAGACGGCCTTCGGCACCAACCTCAACGTGTCGTCGGCCGGGGCGATCGGCTGGATGCAGTTCATCCCGTCCAGCTGGGCGGCCTACGGCGTCGACGCAAACGGCGACGGTCGCAAGGATCCCTACAACCCGATCGACGCGATCTGCGCCGCCGCCAACTACCTGAAGGCGGCGGGCGCCCACGAGGACCTCTACGGCGCGATCTTCGCCTACAACCACGCCGACTGGTACGTGCAGGAGGTGCTGCTCTACGCCCGCGCCTACGGCAAGCTTCCGGCAGACCTGGTCGGCTCGCTGACGGGCCTCACCGAGGGCGCCCACTTCCCAGTCGCCGCCGACGCCCGCTACTCCGACGACATCTCCACCCGCGAGGCGCTGAAGCGGGCCACTCCCGGCGAGCGGGAGGCCTACGGCAACGCCGCCGAGGTGATCTCCTCGTCGCCGACGCGGCGCGGCATCAACATCTTCGCCCGCGCCGGCGCACCGGTGGTCGCGGTCAACGACGGCATCGTCGTCAAGATCGGCGACTCGCCGCGGCTCGGCCGCTTCGTCGTTCTCCGCGACGCCTACGGCAACCGCTACACCTACGCCAAGCTCGGCCGGCTCGTCACCAAGCGCCGTCTGATCGTGATGCCGACCGGCCAGGAGAAGCGGGTCCCGGTCGACAGTCAGAACATCAGGCCGCGGCTGCACGCCTTCCCGGACCGGGTCGACGGACGTCAGCGCCTCAGCGCCTCCGAGCGCATCGACAGCGCCGCGGCGCTCGGAGCGGACGGCTCGATCCGGGTCGGCTCCAAGGTGATCGCCGGCACGGTTCTGGCGCGGATCGGCCGCAACGACGAAGGCGTCGATCCCCACATCAACTTCTCGATCCGCCCGGCTGGGCGCGGCGCGCCGCGGATCGACCCGAAGCCGATCCTCGACGGCTGGAAGCTGCTCGAGGCGACCGCGATCTACAGGGCGAAGGGAAAGAACCCGTTCGCGGTGAAGCTCGGCAGCGCCGGCGTCCTGCTCCTCTCCAAGGAAGCGCTGCAGCGCCGGGTGCTCGCCGACCGGGCGATCGAGCTCTCCGACTGCGACCGGGTCGAAATCCGCACCGGGCAGATCGACCGCCGCGTCCTCGCCGTGATGGCCTACCTCTCCGAGCAGGGCTTCCGCCTGACGATCACGTCGATGCTGTGCGGCCGCCACGGCAGCATCACGACGAGCGGCAACATCTCCAACCACTCCTTCGGCGGTGCGATCGACATCGCGGCGATCAACGGAGTGCCGGTGCTCGGCAACCAGGGGCCCGGGACGCTCACGCACGAGCTGCTCGAGGCGGTGTTGCGCCTGCAGGGCACGATGGTGCCCGATGAGGTGATCTCGCTGGAGAACCTCGGCGGGCCCAGCTTCGCGATGGGTGACCACGCCGACCACGTCCACATCGGCTACCGGCCCACCTACGGCACGCGGCTGGAGGGTGAATTCGTGCAGCTGCTGAAACCCGACCAGTGGCTGCGACTCACCGAGCGGCTCGGCGAGATCGACAACCCGGACGTGCCGACCAAGCCTTCCGACTTCGCCCTCCCAGCCGACGGCCACCGCCACCGCGGCGACTAGAAGACCGGCCGCCAGGCCTTTCGAGGAGAATCGGTCCCCTGGGCCAGTACTTTGGATTCGCGCAGTTCGAGTTCGCCGGCGCGCTGGGCGTCGCCGACGGCCGTTACCTGGCGCGTGAGGGCGGCGAGGACGGCCGGCAGCGCGTCCTGGCGTTGGAAACGCTCGGCGCGCCGCCCCCTCCCGGCCGGCGCCGGCGC
>DATABM010000084.1:0-35306 GCA_036259555.1 Solirubrobacterales bacterium | reverse complement strand
CCGCGCACGTGATGGCCGAGGCGGTGCTCGAGCTCTACCCCGGAACCAAGGTGACGATCGGCCCTCCGATCGAGAACGGCTTCTACTACGACTTCGAGTTTCCGCCCGACGTGCGCGTCACCGAGGACGACCTGGAGCGGATCGAGGCCGTCATGCGCGAGCACATCGCCGCCGACGAGCGCTTCGAGCGCCGCGATGTCCCCACCGACGAGGCGATCGAGCTCTTCCGCGGCCAGGGCCAGGACTACAAGGTCGAGCTGATCGAGGACCTCGTCCGCGACGAAGGCGTGGAGACCGTCTCGCTCTATCGCAACGGCCCCTTCGAGGACCTCTGCCGCGGCCCGCACGCCCCCTCTACGGCTCGCATCGAGGCGGTCAAGCTGACGTCGCTGGCCGGCGCTTACTGGCGGGGCGACGAGACCCGGCAGATGCTGACCCGCATCTACGGCACCGCATTCCTCTCCAAGAAGGACCTGGAGGCGCATCTGGAGCGGATCGAGGAAGCCAAGGCGCGCGACCACCGCCGACTCGGCCCACAGCTCGGCCTCTTCATGCTGCGCGAGGAGGCGCCCGGGATGCCGTTCTGGCTCTCGCACGGGACGACGCTGCTGCGCCTGGTCGAGGCCGAGGTGCAGAAGCAGCTGCACAAGCGCGAGTACCAGGAGATCAAGACGCCGCACGTGATGGACGTCGACCTCTGGCACCGCTCGGGCCACTGGGACAACTACCGCGAGAACATGTACTTCACCGAGTCGCGCGAGCGCGAGTTCGCGGTGCGGCCGATGAACTGTCCCGGCGCCTGCCTCGTCTACGGCTCAGACCGCCACTCCTACCGCGAGCTGCCGCTGCGCCTCGCCGAGTTCGGCCAGGTCTCGCGGGCCGAGCGCGAGGGCGTGCTGCACGGCCTGCTGCGTGTCCGCGCCTTCACCCAAGACGACGGCCACATCTTCTGCACCCCGGAGCAGATAGTCGACGAGGTGACCCCGGTCTGCGAGGCGATCGACCAGCTTTACGCGCGCTTCGGCTTCGACGACGTTCGGATCGAGCTCTCGACCCGCCCCGAGAAGTCGATCGGCACCGACGAGCAGTGGGAGCAGGCCGAGGACGCGCTGCGCCAAGCGCTCGAGGGCCAGGGCCGCCCTTTCACCCTCAACCCCGGCGACGGCGCCTTCTACGGGCCGAAGATCGACTTCCACATAACCGACGCGCTCGGCCGCTCCTGGCAGTGCGGCACCTGTCAGGTCGATTTCTTCATGCCGGAGCGCTTCGACCTCACCTACACCGACGCCGAGGACGCGCAGCGGCGACCGGTGATGATCCACCGCGCCCTGCTGGGCTCGATGGAGCGCTTCGTCGGCATCCTGATCGAGCACTACGCCGGCCGCTTCCCCGTCTGGCTCGCGCCCGTGCAGGCGATCGTGCTGCCGATCTCCGATCGCCACACCCCGCACGGCGCCAACGTCGCCGCAGAGCTGCGCGAGCAGGGCGTCCGGGTCGAGGTGGACTGGCGCTCGGAGTCGATCGGCAAGAAGGTGCGCGACGCCGAACTCGGCCGCTATCCCTACATGCTCGTCGTCGGCGACCGCGAGGAAGAGAGCGGCGAGGTCGCCGTCCGCTCCCACAAGGGCGGCGAGCTCGGGACAATGCGGCTGGCGGAGTTCGCCGATCGCGTTCACTCCGAGGAGCGCCAGGAGGAAGGCGGCGCCTAACCGTTGCCGCGCTGGGTGGCCTCTCTGCCTCTATACTCCGGATACTTGATCGCAGGCACGCCCAACAACCCGCGCCGCTGAGCGTCCCGTGGCCGCCTTCGATCCATCCATCCTCTTGACGCTCCACCGCTCCTCCAGATAGTGCCGGTCCCCCGCAGGTTCGACCGGCGACCGCCGGAGCGCGACACCACCCGCATCAACGAGCGGATCCGGGTGCCGAAAGTGCGCCTGATCGGCGCAGAGGGCGAGCAGCTCGGGATCGTCGAGATCGACGAGGCGCTCAAGCGGGCCCAGGAGGCGGACCTGGACCTGGTCGAGGTGGCGCCTGGCTCGAAACCGCCCGTGACCCGACTGCTCGACTACTCGAAGTACAAGTACGAGCAGGAGCAGAAGCAGAAGCAGGCCCGCAAGCACCAGCAGCAGGTCAACGTGCGGGAGATCAAGCTGCGCCCGAAGATCGCCGACCACGACTACGAAACGAAGAAGGGCCACGTCGAGCGCTTCCTGCGCCAACAGAACAAGGTCAAGATCACGATCATGTTCCGGGGCCGTGAGCAGGCCCACCCCGAGCGCGGCCGGGCGCTGCTGAAACGCCTCTACGAGGATCTAGACGGGCTGGCGACGATCGAGTCCGAACCGCTGCAGGAAGGGCGCAACATGAGCATGATGCTGGCGCCCAGCAAAGAGGCGCAGGCGCTGGCGAAGAAGGGCGACGAGGCGGAGGCGGCGCCCGCCGAGGGGCCCGAGGCGGATGCCCCGGCGGGGGACGAGGGGCCCGCCCCGGCAGAGGACTCCACTTAACTTTTTCCGAAGCTCCGCAGCGGCTGTCCGCGAACCGCTTTTCGGAAAAAGTACAAGACGTTTCGCCCTCTACCGGGGCGGGCCTTAGGTGCCGCGGCTCAGCTTGCTACGCCAGCACGTCGGCTATGCGTTCGGCCGCTTTGCCGTCCCAGAGGGGGGGAGGGTCGGAGGGCGCGGGCGACCGTTCGGAAAGCGCAGCCGGGATGGTCGCGATCGCGGCGGGGTCCAGGCCTAGGAGGGTGTTGGTGCCGGCGCGGATGGTTACCGGGCGCTCGGTGTTGGCGCGCAGGGTGAAGCAGGGGACGCCGAGATAGGTCGTCTCCTCCTGGATCCCGCCCGAGTCGGTGAGCACGGCGCCGGCTTCCGTGAGGAGCGAGAGGAAGTCGACGTAGCCGAGCGGCTCGCACAGAAGCAGTCCGGGATGGTCGGCCTGAATCGCCTCCATCATCTTGCGGGTGCGCGGGTGAACCGGGAACACGACCGGCATCTCGCGCGCGAGTGCGGCCAGCTGGGCGACCGTCTCGGGGAGCAGCTCGCCGTCGACCAGGGCCGGTCGGTGCAGCGTGACGAGGACGTAGGCGCCCGGCTCGACGCCGAGTTTCGCCGCCGAGCGCGCCGCGCGGATCCGCTCCTCCAACGCGACCAGGGTGTCGATCATCGTGTTGCCGACGAAGTGCATGCGCTCCTCGGCGATGCCCTCGGCGCGCAGGTTCTCGATCGCCTCCTCGCTGTGCAGGAAGAGGTGCTCGGAGAACTCGTCGGCGACGATCCGGTTGACCTCCTCGGGCATCGTGCGGTCGAAGCTGCGCAGCCCCGACTCGATGTGGCCGACGGGGATGCCCATCTTGGTTGCCGTCAACACCGCCGCCAAGGTCGAGTTGACGTCGCCCGGGACGAGCAGCAGATCGGGTTCCTCCTCGACCAGCACTGGCTCCAGCCGCTCCATCGTGCGGGCGGTCTGCACGGCGTGACTGGCAGAGCCCACCTCGAGCATGTGGTCGGGGGCCGGGACGCCGAGCTCCTCGAGGAAGACCGCCGACATCAGGCGGTCGTAGTGCTGGCCGGTGTGGACGATCGCGTGCCGGCCGTCGGGGAGTCGCTTGCGCAGGGCGGAAATCACCGGCGCCGTCTTCACGAAGTTGGGCCGCGTCCCGATCACGTAGACGATCCGCATCGCGCGGCAGCGTACCGGCGGTGCCAGGCGACCCCGACGAGCGTGACCGCCCGTCTGCTTCAATACCCCTCCCGATGCCGAAGATGAAGACCCACTCAGGCGCCAAGAAGCGCTTCCGCAAGACCGCCAAGGGCAAGCTGCGCGGTCGGCGCGCCTTCTCCAGTCACATCCTGGAGAAAAAGTCGCCGAAGCGGAAGCGGCGCATGGCGCGGCCGGTCGAGATCGCGCCGGCTGACGTCAAGAAGGTCCGGACCCTGCTCGGAGGCGGAAAGTGAGCCGCGTAAAGCGCTCGGTCCACGCCCGCAAGAAGCGGCGCAAGGTGCTGAAGGAAGCGAAGGGCTACTACGGCCGCAAGCATTCCTCCTACCGCTTCGCCAAAGAGCAGGTGCAGCGCTCCGGCATGTACGCGTACCGCGACCGGCGCAACCGCAAGCGGGAGTTCCGTCGCCTCTGGATCACGCGGATCAACGCGGCTGCCCGCCTTGAGGGCATGAGCTACTCCCAGCTGATCAACGGTCTCGGCAAAGCCGGGGTCGAGGTCAACCGCAAGATGCTCGCCGACATCGCCGTCAACGACCGCGATGCGTTCCGCCGATTTGTGGAGCTGGCCCGGGAGGGTGCGGCCGCCTAGCCGCAGCCACATTCCACTTTCCCGGGCGGGCCGTCGATACGGCCCGTTTTGCATTTGTAGGGACGTTCTAGGAGAAAGACGAAACGAGAAGAAACGACACCCCGATGATCGCCAGCCCCCACAACGAGAAGTTGAAGCTGGTCCGCAAGTTGCGCGACCGCAAGCACCGCGAGCGCGAGGGACTGTTCGCCACCGAGGGCGAGGACCTGCTGGCAGCCGGTCTTGCGGCTGGCGCCGAGCCCCGCTTCGTCCTCGTGGGTGCGGGGAGCGGCCTTTCCGGCGAGGAGGTCGACCCGGGTCTGCTTGCCGAGGTCTCGACGCTCGGCTCGGGGACGCGCGCCATCGCGGTCTGGCCGCTGCGTCGGGTCGGCGCGATCGCGCCGCCCTGCGTCTACCTGCAAGGCGTCGGCGACCCGGGGAACGTTGGCGCGATCGTCCGCACCGCGCACGCGCTGCTCGGCGGCACGGTAGTGCTGGGACCTGGCTGTGCCGACCCGTGCGGCCCGAAGGCGGTACGGGCGAGCATGGGCTCGATCTTCGGCGAGCCGCTGGCCCGTGGCGAGATCGGCGAGACGCCGCGGCCCCGGGCGGCCCTGGTCGCCCGCGGGGGTCGGGGGCTCGAGGAGCTCGGCGCCGTTCAGACCGTCTGCCTCGGCGCCGAGCGCAAGGGGCTGCCGCAGGCCGTCTTGGAGGAATGCGATCTGCGGGTGACCATCCCGGTGCGACCGGGGGCAGCCGAGTCGCTCAACGTCGCCGCCGCCGCCGCGATCGCCCTCGAGCGCGTAGCGAGCGCAGCGCGCATATCTGATTCTTCGCAAGCGAGCGAGCGGGAAACATGAGGCTCGAGCGCGTGGCGAGCTCGGCAGAGCGGCTATCGTCGCCCGCCATGCAGGAGGGCGGGTCCGATGCTTGAGCGGCTGGCGCAGATCGAGAACGAGGCCGCGACGGCGATCGAGGCGGCTGCCGGCACGGCGGAGCTGGAGGAGCTGCGGGTCCGCTACCTGGGCCGCAAGGCGGAGCTGACGACGATCCTGCGCGGCGTCGCCGAGCTGCCGCAGGAGGAACGGGGCAAAGTCGGTGCCGCCGCCAACAAGGCGCGACAAGCGCTCGAAGAGCTGATCGAGCGGCGCTCGGCCGACCTCGACGGGGCGGAGCTGGAGGCGCGTTTGGCGGGCGATCGCGTCGACGTGACCCTGCCGGGAGCGCCGGTGCGGCCGGCCGGCCACCCCCACCTGATCACCCGCACCACGCGGCAGATCGAGGACGTGATGGTCGGCCTCGGCTACCGCGTCGTCGAGGGGCCGGAGATCGAGCACGACTACTACAACTTCACGGCGCTCAACCACCCTCCCGGGCACCCGGCGCGGATGCTCCAGGACACTTTTTACGTTGTTCCGCCCGGCTCCTCTGCTCCCGCTCCTTCGCGAAAATCAGATAGCGACGCTCAGTCGCTCCCGCGGTCGGAGCCGGGCGGGCCATCGTGGGTTCCTGATCTTCTCCTCAGAACCCACACCTCGCCGGTCCAGATCCGCGCGATGGAGGCGCAGTCGCCGCCGATCTTCGTGATCGTGCCGGGCAAGGTCTACCGGCGCGACTCCGACGCCACCCACAGCCCGATGTTCCATCAGGTGGAGGGGCTGGCGATCGGCGAGGGGATCACGCTCGCCGATCTGCAGGGCACGTTGGAGGAGATGCTGCGGGCGATCTTCGGCGAGGGGCGCGAGGCGCGGATGCGGCCCCACTTCTTCCCCTTCACCGAGCCGAGCGTCGAGTTCGATGTCTCCTGCTTCCAGTGCGGCGGCAGCGGCGAGCTCGACGACGGCGAGCGCTGCAACCTCTGCAAGGGGATCGGTTGGATCGAGGTCGGCGGCGCCGGCCTGGTCGACCCCAACGTGCTCGGCTTCGTCGAAGCGAATGGCTACGACCCCGAGCGGGTCCAGGGCTTCGCCTTCGGCATGGGCGTCGAGCGGATCGCGATGCTGCGCCACGGCGTTCCCGACCTGCGCCGCTTCTTCGACAACGACGTGCGGATGCTGGGGCAATTCCTCTGAGCCATGCGGAACGAACGTCGAAATCTGGTTCCGCGTGAGCGGAGCGCTGGCAGAGGTGATCTGAGGTGAAGGTTCCGTACTCCTGGCTGCGCGAATACTGCGATCCGGGCGTGCCGGCCGGCGAGCTGGCCGAGCGCCTGGCCATGACCGGGACCGAGGTCGAGCGGGTGGCGGCGATCGGCCCGCCCTCGACCGAGGGCTTCGTCGTCGGTCGGGTCGTGGAGTGCGAGCGCCACCCAAATGCCGACCGGCTCAGCGTCTGCACCGTCGACACCGGGGATGGCGAGCCGCGCACGATCGTCTGCGGGGCGCCCAACGTGACGGCTGGCCAGACGGTGCCGGTGGCGCTGCCGGGGGCGACGATGCCCGGTGGGACGACGCTTGGCGAAGCAAAGCTGCGGGGGGTGAGGTCGGCGGGGATGATCCTCTCGGCGGCCGAGCTGGAGATCGCCGAGGAGGCCGACGGCATTCTCGTGCTGGGCGATGAGGGCGCCGAGCCGGGGGCGCCGCTCGCCGACGTCCTGCCCGTCGCCGAGTCGGTGCTGGAGCTGGAGGTGACGCCCAACCGGGTTGACTGCTTCGGCGTCTACGGCGTCGCCCGGGAGGTCCACGCGATCAGCGGCGCGCCGCTTGCGGCCGAGCCGTGGGCGGAGGACGCGCCGGCCGAGGGCGAGGGCGAGGCCGGCGATTACGCCTCGGTCGAGGTGAAAGTGCCGGAGCTCTGCCCCCGCTTCACGGCGCGCGTCTTCACGGACGTAAAGATCGGCCCGTCGCCGGCCTGGCTGCAGGCGCGGCTCACCGCCGCCGGCCAACGGCCGATCAACAATGTCGTCGACATCACCAACTACGCGATGCTGCTGACCGCGCAGCCGCTGCACGCCTTCGATCTCGACAAGCTCCCGGACGGAGCGCTGATCGTCCGCGCCGCGGGCGACGGCGAGACGATGACCACGCTCGACGGGGTCGAGCGCACCTTCGACCCCGAGACGGTCCTGGTCTGCGACCGCGACGGCCCCTCTGGGATTGCCGGGATCATGGGCGGCCAGGTCTCCGAGGTCTCCGACGGGACCACCCGCGTCCTGCTCGAGGTGGCGAACTGGAATGGCACCAACATCCTGCGCACCTCGCGAATGCTCGGTTTGCGCTCGGAAGCCTCGGCGCGCTTTGAGAAACAGCTCCACCCGGAGCTGTGCATGCGGGCGCAGCGGCTCGCCTCGCGACTGATCGTCGAGCTCTGCGGGGCCAAGCTCGTGCCGGGGACCATCGACGTCGCCGCCGAGGCGCCGTCGCCGCACCGGCTGCGCCTGCGCGGTCGCCGCGTCGAGCAGCTGCTCGGCATGCGGATGCCGCAGACCAGCGAGATCGCGTACCTGAAGCGGCTCGGCTTCACAGCCGAACCCGAAGACGCGGACCTGATCGTCGAGGTGCCTCCGGACCGCCACTACGACGTGACCCGCGAGGTCGATCTGGTCGAGGAGGTGGCGCGCATCCACGGGCTCGACCAGCACCTGCCGTCAACCCTGCCCGCGGTCGGCCAGGTCGGAGGGCTCAGCCGCCCGCAGCGGCTGCGGCGGCGGGCCGAGGACGCGATGCGCGACCTCGGCTTCGACGAGATCGTCGGCTGGAGCTTCACCGATCCCGGCGAGGCCGGGCGCTTGCGGCTTCCGGAGGGCGACCCGCGCGCGAGCGGCGTCGCGATCTCCAACCCGCTCTCCGAAGACCAGTCCGTGATGCGGACGACCCTGCTCGGCTCGCTGCTCGACGTGGCGCGCCGCAACGTCGCCCATGGCGCCGCGCGGCTCGCCCTCTTCGAGTCGGGCCGCGTCTACCTGAAGACCCCGCCGACGGGCCGAGAACCGCGCGATATCAGCGGAGAGCGGCCCGTCGACGCCCCGTTGGACGGGGGCTTCCCGGGCGAGCAGGGGCCTCCGTTCACCGAGGTCCACCGGCTGGGATGCCTGGCGGTCGGACCGCTGAGCTCGGCTTCCTGGCGTGGTGGAGGCGAGCCGGGCGACTTCTTCGCGCTCAAGGGCGTGCTGGAGGCACTCGCGGCGAGGCTCGGCGTCGAGCTGAGCTTCGAGGCGGCGCCGCAGCCGTTCCTGCATCCCGGCCGGGCGGCCGGCGTCGGCGTCGCCGGCGAGGAGGTCGGCTGGCTCGGCGAGCTGCATCCGCTCGTCTGCCGCGAGTGGAGTGTGGAGGTCGCCGCCGGCTTCGAAGTGGATTTGGCGCCGTTGCTCGGCGCTGCGACGGCGGGAGTGGAGACGTTCGAGGACCTCACGACGTTTCCCGCGGTGCGGCAGGATCTCGCTGTCGTCGTACCGCAGGATGTCCCAGCCACGGAGGTGCGCGAGGCGGTGCTCGACGGCGGCGGCTCGCTGCTGCGTGCTGCCACCGTGTTCGACCTCTACGCGGGCGAGCAGCTCGGCGAAGGGCGCAAGAGCCTCGCGCTGCGGCTGGAGTTCCGCGCCGAGGACCGCACCCTCACCGACGAGGAGGTTGCCGGCCTGCGCGACGCGATCGCGAAGAGGCTGGACGAGATCGGAGGATCGCTGCGTGAATGAGCAACGTCCACAGCCTCTGAACGGCGAGCCCGTCGCGAGGGTCATGGTCGCCGGTGCGTCCGGCTTCACGGGAGCGCTCGCAGCGCACATCATCTGGCGCCACCCACGCCTCGAGCTGGTCAAGATCACCTCGCGCGGCGACGCGGGCACGAGGTTGGACGCGCTGTATCCGCGCTACCGGGTGCCACTGGAGCTGACCGAGCTCGATCTCGACTCCCTGGAGGGGATCGACGCGGCCATCGTGGCCTACCCGCACGGCGCCTCGGCGCCGACCGTCGCCGCTCTGCGCGAGCTCGGCGCGCTGGTCGTCGACCTCTCGGCCGATTTCCGCCTGCGCGACCTGCCGACCTACGAGCGCTGGTACGGGGAGCATGGTGCCCCCGAGTTGCTCGACGGCGCGGTCTACGGGCTCACGGAGCTCTACCGCGAGAGCCTCCGTGAGGCCGAGCTGGTCGCGACGCCCGGCTGCTACCCGACCGCGAGCGTGCTGGCGCTGGCGCCGCTGGCCGAAGAGGGCCTGCTCGATGACGTGGTCATCGACGCCAAGCAGGGGGTCTCCGGCGCTGGCCGGGGCGGCGGCGACGCGATGCACTACGTCTCGATGGATGAGAACGCCTTCGCCTACAAGACCGAGGGGCATCGGCACCGGCCCGAGATCGAGCAGGAGCTCGCGGCGCTCGGCAGCCCTGCTTCGGTCACTTTCGTTCCACACCTGCTGCCGCTCGACCAGGGTGAGCTGACCAGCTCTTATGCGCGGACGACGGAGCCGCTGTCCAAGGAGCGAGTACGGGCGCTCTACGAGGAGCGCTACGTCGACGAGCCCTTCGTGCGGGTGGCCGACAAGGCGCCCGGCTTGCGAGACGTGCGCGACACCAACGAGTGCCACGTCTACGTCACCGTCGAGGAGCGCGGCATGGTGCTCGCCTTCTCGGCAATCGACAACCTCTGGAAGGGCGCCTCGGGCCAGGCTGTGCAGAACCTGAACCTGATGCTGGGGCTCGACGAGACGGAGGGCCTGCTGTGAGCGCGACGCCCTGGGACGGTGCGGAGGAGACCTTCTTTCGCTCGCGCTGGGTCGACGCTCCCGCGGCCGTCGAGGAGCTCGATCCAAGTCACCTTGCACCGGGCTTCCGGGCCGGCGCGGCGCACTGCGGCCTGAAAGGCGACGGCAAGACCGACGTCGCGGTGCTCGTCTGCGACGCGCCGCGCGTCTCCTCGGCGCTTCTCCTCACCCCGAATGCCTCGGCCGCGGCGCCGGTGCGGATCTGCCGCGACCGGGTGGACCGGGGCTCGGTGCGGGCGGCAGTGGTCAACGCCGGCAACGCCAACGCCGAGACTGGCGAGCAGGGCCTCGCCGACGCCTGGGCGATGTGCGAGCGGGCGGGCGAGGAGCTCGGTCTCGACCCGGCCAGCGTGGCGGTCGCCGAGACGGGCGTGATCGGCGTGCCGCTGCCGATCGATTCCGTCCTCAGCGGGATCGGCGAAGCCGCCGGGCGGCTCTCGCCGGACGGCGCCGGCTCCTTCTCCGACGCGATCCTCACCACCGATCGCTGGCCGAAGTCCTGCACGCTGCGGGCCCACGGCGTCACCGTCTCCGCCCAGTGCAAGGGCGGTGGGATGATCCAGCCCGGCTTCGCGACGATGCTCTGCTTCGTCCAGACCGACGCGGTCGTCCAGGACCCCGCGACCGCGCTGCGGACCGCCGTCGCCGGCTCCTTCGAGCGGATCACGGTCGACGGCCAGATGAGCACGAACGACACGGTGCTCCTGCAGGCGACCGGGGTGGCGGGGGCGCCGCTGCCCGACGGGCTGCTCGACGCCCTGCTGCGTCAGCTGGCGATCGAGATCGTCGCGGACGGCGAGGGAGCCACCAGGGTGGGCCGCGTCCAGGTCGAGGGCGCCGCGTCGGCGGGCGAGGCGGAGCGGGTCGCGCGGGCAATCGCCAACTCGCCGCTCGTCAAGACCGCGCTCTTCGGCCGCGACCCGAACTGGGGGCGAATCGCGCAGGCGGCCGGAATGGCGCTGGCCGGCGAGGAGCTCGACGAGATTGGCGCCGACTCGATCGACGCAACCCAGCTGGGCGAGGAGTTGCCGGAGGTCGAGATCGGCCTGCGACTGGGACGCGGCGACCACGCCGCCCACGTTTGGTTCTCGGACCTCGGCTACGAGTACGTTCGGATCAACGCCGACTACACGACCTGAGGACGAACCGGAACATGGCCACCACCGCGAACGTCGACACCCTTCTCGAGGCGCTTCCGTACATCAAGGAGTTCCACGGTCGCACTGTCGTCATCAAGTACGGCGGCGCCGCGATGCGCGAGGACTCGCTGCGCGAGGACTTCGCCACCGACGTGGTGTTGCTCAAGTACGTCGGCTTGAACCCGGTGATCGTCCACGGCGGCGGCCCCGAGATAAGCGACTACATGGAGCGGCTCGGCCTCGAGGTGCGCTTCCACGAGGGGCTGCGGGTCTCCGACGCCGAGACCGTCGAGGTGGCGCGCATGGTGCTGCTCGGCAAGCTCAACTCCGACATCGTGCAGCGCCTCAACGCGCACGGGCAGCCAGCGGTGGGCCTCTCCGGTCAGGACGGCTCGCTGTTCGAGGTGGCGCCGGTGCCCAACGCCGACGAGGTCGGATTCGTCGGCACCGTCGAGCACGTCGACGTGGACGTGCTCAACCACATCGCCGAGGACTACATCCCGGTGATCGCATCTTCGGCCGCCGACGCCGACGGCCATCCCTACAACGTCAACGCCGACGAGGCGGCGGGCAAGGTCGCGGCGGCGCTCGGCGCCCACAAGGCGATCTTCCTCACCGACGTCGAGGGCTGGCTCGCCGACCCCGATGACTCCGGTTCGCTGATCACCCACGCCGCGGTGCTCGAGGTCGAACGGAAGCTCGCCGGCATCCAGGGTGGCATGCGGCCGAAGCTGCAGGCATGCGTCGACGCCGTCCAGGGAGGCGCGCACTCGGCCCACATCATCGACGGCCGCAAGCCGCACAGCCTCCTCCTGGAGCTCTTCACCGATGCGGGAATCGGGACGATGGTGACGCCATGAGCGCCACGTCGCTGGCGGATCTGCAGGCGCTCGAGGAGCGCTACGTGTTGCGAACCTATCGCCGCGCCGCGGTGGAGTTCGTCCGCGGCGACGGCGCAGTGCTCTGGGACGCCGACGGCAAGGAGTACCTCGATTTCCTGGCCGGGTTATCGGTCTGCTCGGTTGGCCACTGTCATCCCGCGGTGGTGGAGGCGGTGCGCGAGCAGGCCGGCCGCCTCATGCACGTCTCCAACCTCTTCTACACCGAGCCGATGGTGCGGCTGGCCGAGCGGCTTTCGGCCTCCAGCCTCGGCGGGCGCGTCTTCCTGGCCAACTCGGGGACCGAGGCGAACGAGTGCGCGATCAAGGTCGCGCGCAAGCACGCCCACCGGCGCGGTGTGGAGGCACCCGAGATAGTCAGCTTCGAGCGCGACTTTCACGGGCGCACCTACGGTGCTCTGGCGGCGACTCCGGCGCTTGCCGCGAACGGGGCGCTGGGCCCGATGCTGGCTGGCTTTCGCTCCGTACCGCTGAACGACGTCGATGCCCTGCGAGCGGCGGTTGGGGGGAACACTGCCGCGGTGCTGATCGAGCCGATCCAGGGCGAGGCCGGCGTCTACCCGGTGAGCGAGGAGGCGCTCCTGGCGGCACGGCGCGCCTGCGACGAGACCGGGGCGCTGTTGATCTTCGACGAGATCCAGACCGGCCTCGGACGCACCGGCTCGCTCTGGGCCTACGAGCAGACCCCGGTTCGGCCCGACGTGTTGACGACGGCCAAGGCACTCGGCAGCGGGCTGCCGATCGGCGCCTGCGTTACGACCCCGGGGGCAGGGGAGGTGCTGGAGCCGGGTGACCACGGCTCGACCTTCGGCGGCGGGCCGGTCGCCTCGGCCGCGGCGCTTGCCGTGCTCGACCTGGTCGACGACCCGGCGCTGCTGCGGCGGGTGCGCGAGCTCGGCGCCGGCCTGTGCGACGCGCTCCTCGAGTTGGAGGGAGTGCGCGAGGTGCGCGGAAGGGGTCTCATGGTGGGCGTCGGGCTGACGGACGGGATCGACGCGCCGACCGTCGGAGCGGACCTGCTCGAGCGCGGCCTGGTCGTCAACGCCCCCGAGCCGGGCAGCCTGCGGCTGCTGCCGCCGCTGACGGTCGATGGCGACCAGATCGATCGCGCCGTTGCATCGATAGGCGAAGCCCTCCTAAGCTACGCGCCTAAGTGAGCTCCCCGAACCTGCCACCGAAGGAACAGCCGCCCGCGTCGGTGGCCGACGCCGCGCGCCGCCTGGCGACGATCGTCGACGCCGCCGAGCGGGCCGCGGCCAGCGTCATCGACGAGGCCGAACGGGAGGCGCAGCAGAAGGTCGAGGAGGCGCGAGCCCGCGCGGACCGAATCGTCGCGGCGCGCCTGCGCGAGCTTGCCGACCAGCTCGACTCTTCCGTCGAGCCGGAGCGACGCGGGCCACCACGCCTACGGCCGGTCGACGGAACCGGTGACGACGACGGCATGGCCCCGCGGCGGGCCGGTTCTGCGGGCGCGCGCCTGCTCGCCACCCAGATGGCGGTCTCCGGTGCCCGCCGTGAGGAGATCGAGGCGCGGCTGCGCAGCGGCTTCGAGATCGAGGACACCGACGAGATCCTCGACGCCATCCTCGGTCCAAGGGAGTAATCGTGCACGACGATCCGACGCGGATGATGGGCCGCCCTGGCGGCCCCGACGATCGCCCCGGCGGTGGCGGCAACATGCGACTGCTGGTCGCCGGCCTTGTCGCCGTGATCGTCGGGCTCGTGATCGCGATAGCCGTGATCGCCGGGAGCGACGACGGCAACGGCGGCACCTCGACGCCGACCGAGGCGACGCCCCCGCCGACCACCGCCGACGAGACGGCCGAGGCCGAGACCGGCACGACCGAGACGACTGAAGAGACGACCGCTCCCGAAGGGGACGAGGAAGTCGAAGAAGGCGAAGAAGGGGAAGCAGGCGAAGGCGAAGAAGGGGAAGCGGAAGAAGCCGAAGACGGCAGCGGCGGGATCGAAGCGCCCTAGAGGGATGGAGGGCTTACCGCAGCGCACGGCCAGCTACGAGGCCGACCCCGCCGACGTGCACCGGGTTCTGCTGCTCTACTCGGGCGGCCTGGACACGAGCGTGATGCTGAAGTGGATCCAGGACCGCTACGACGCCGAGGTCGTTTGCCTCACGGTCAATCTCGGCCAGCCCGGCGAGGACTATGCGGTGATCGAGGACAAGGCGAAGCGCCTCGGGGCGCTCGAGTGCCACGTTGTCGATGCGCGCGAGCGCTTCGCGAACGAGTTCGTCGCCCCGGCGATCAAGGCCAATGCCCTCTACGGCGGGGGGTATCCGCTCTTCACGGCGCTCGGCCGTCCGCTGATCGCCGAGTTGGCGGTCGAGCACGCGCGAGGCAGTGGCTGCGACACGATCGCCCACGGCTGCACCGGCAAGGGCAACGACCAGGTGCGGATCGAGGCGACGGTTGCGACGCTGGCGCCGGAGCTGAAGACGATCGCGCCGGTCCGGTCCTGGCAGATGGGGCGGGAGGAGGAGATCGCCTACGCGCGCGAGCACGGCATCCCGGTCAAGGGCGGCACCGAGCCTCCCCCGTACTCGATCGACGACAACCTCTGGGGGCGCTCCTCGGAGGGACGCTGGATCGAGGACCTCGGCCACGCGCCCGAGGACGACGTCTTCCAGCTCGTCACGCGGCCCGAGGAGGCGCCCGAGGAGGCGGAGACGGTCGAGGTGGAGTTCGAGGCGGGAGTGCCGGTGGCGCTGAACGGCGAGCGTCTCGCCCTTGTCGAGCTGCTCGAAAGGGCCGCCGAGATCGGCTGCCGGCACGGGGTCGGCATCGTCGACCACATCGAGGACCGCATCGTCGGCCTCAAGGTGCGCGACATCTACGAGGCGCCGGCGGCGGCGATCCTGCTCACCGCCCATCAGGAGCTGGAGAAGCTGGTCGGCACGATCCACCAGAACCAGTTCAAGCCGGAGCTGGATCGAAAGTGGGCGTACCTCGTCTACGCGGGCCTCTGGTGGGAGCCGCTGCGCACCGACCTCGACGCCTACATGGACGCGGTCAGCGCTCAGGTGACGGGGACGATCGGCCTGCGCCTCTACAAAGGCAGCGTCCGCGTCGTCACCCGCTCCTCGCCGAACGCCGTCTACGACGCCGACCTGGCGTCCTTCGCGGAGTCCGGGGGGCTCTTCTCCCAGGAGGCGTCGCCCGGCTTCATCGAGCTGTGGTCGCTGCAGTCGCGGATGGCGCATCGAATCCGCCAGCGCGGGGAAGAGGGTTGAGGTGATCTACAACGCGATCGGCCGGGCCGCCGTCAGGTACGGCTGGCTGTTCTTGCGGAGGCGCTATGCGCGCCCCATGCGGGTGGGTGCTGGGCTCGCAGCGGTCGGCCTGGGCGTTGCGTTGTACTACGCGGCGCGAGACGTTCCAGAGGGCTAGCAGCCGCTAGCCTCGTACGTTTCGTGCGGAAAATCCCTGCAATCGCGCTGCTTGCGGTTGCGCTGGTCGCGGTAGCGCCGGCGCTCGCCGCCGAGATCGACGCCCTCCGCGGGAAGGTCGACGGTGCCCGCAAGGAGGCCGCGACGCTGGCCGCTGAGATTCGCGCGAGCCACGAACGCTTCGCCGCCGCGCAGGAGGAAGCAGCTGTCGCGACCGACCGCGAGCGCGAGCTGAGCGAGCTGCTGGCGAGCGGTCGCGAACGCGCAGCTCGCCTAAAGGCCGAGGTGGTCGCCGCCGAGCAGCTGCTGATGCGCGAGAAGCGCCGCCTGCGCCGGGCGCGCGGAGCCCTCGCCGACCGCCTGCGGGCCATCTATCAGGGTGGTAGCCCCAGCACGGCCGGGGTTGTGTTCGCCTCGAGCGACATGGACGACCTGGCGGTGCGGGCCGAGTACCTGGAGCGGATCGAGGAATCGGGCACGCTGCTGGCCGAACGGGTCGAGGAAGTGCGCGACGAGGTGCGGCTCGGCCTGCGCCGCGTCGCCGAGGCAAAGCGGCGGGTGGACGCCTACAACGAGCGCCTCGCCGCCGCGCGCGCGGAAATCGCCGCGGTGCGCGGGGAGGCCGAAGCGGCCGCTTCCCGGCTCGAAGCGGTGGCCGCCGAGCGTCGCGCGGCGTTGGCGACGCTGAAAGGGAAGATCGACGAGTGGGTCGAGGAGATCGAGGCGGCCGAAGCGGCGAGCCGGGCGGCGGCGGAAGAAACGGTGGGCCGCTGGCTCGGCGGTCCGTACTCGATTCCCACTTACATCGTGATGTGCGAGTCGGGCGGCAACTACGGCGCCCTCAACCCGTCGAGCGGCGCCGGCGGCGCCTACCAGATCCTCCCCTCGACCTGGGAAGCCTACGGCGGCCGGGGCGCCCCGCACGAAGCGCCGAAAGCCGAACAGGACCGGATCGCCGCCGAAATCTGGGCCGACTCGGGCGGCAGCGCCTGGGTTTGCGCCTGAGCCGAGCCGCCGTACACGCTACGGATTGCACTTCCGTCGCGAAGAAGTGCGAAACTTTTTGCATGCGCAGCATCACAGGTGCGCCCGCGCCGGCTAGCGTGGTTCCATGGAGGCGATGAGGATGAGCTGGACCGACGACAGGCTGGATGATCTGAACGGCAAGGTCGACTACCTGCGCACAGAAACGCGGGACGAATTCAAAGGTGTGCGGGACGAATTCAAAGCGGTGCGGACCGAGATGCAGGCCATGCGCTCTGAAATGCACACAAGGTTCGACTCCATGCAGACTCTGATGGTCCTGGTGATCTGCGCGGTGATCGGTGGCTTCGTGACCATGTCGGCGACGCTGATCGCCACGAACGTCTAGCCCGAGCAGGGGAGCGCTCGCTCGCGTCGAAGCGGGCCTCATGTTCGTGCGCAAGAAGCGCGGCTCGTCCTCGCGCGGCTCCAAGCGAAAGCCGAAGGGCAAGGCAAAGCGGCCCGCCCGCCGCCCACGCTTGCCCAAGGGCCTGCAGCAGCGCCACGTCGACCTGATCGCCCTTTTCCTGATCGCCGCCGGCGTCTACCTGACCTTCGTCCTCTTCTTCGCCTGGGACGGGGGCAAGGTCGGCTACGGCCTCGAGACCGCTCTCGAGTACCTGGTCGGCGGGGTGGGGGCTCGAATAGCGACCGTCCTGATGCTCGCCACCGGCGCTCTGCTGATCAGCGGCACGTCTGTCTCGACGGTCGCTCGCGGCATCGGCCGTGGCCTGCGCGGGACTTTCTCCGGCAGTCGCGACCTCGCGCACACCGCGATCCAGCACCGCGACGCGCGGCGCGAGGAACGCGAACGGCAGAGACACCAGGACAAGACCTACGCCTTCGAGACGCAGGCCGGGCCGACCGACGTGATGAGCACCTATCCGGAGGAAGACGAGCTCGAGCCGACGATCGCCGTCGCCGAGGATCCGTCCGAGGCGCTGGACGAGCCCGTCACCGAGGACTTCGTCGAGATCGACGCGGAGGGCGAGACCGAGGGCGGTGGGGAGCCCGATGATCCCGAGGCCGAGCCCGTACAGGTCGCCCTCACGCCGATGGGCAACAAGCGCGGCGTCACCGAATCCGAGCAGATCGACTACCGACCGCCACCGGCCCGGGCACTGGAGAAGGGCAAGGGCGACAAGGGACCCGACCCCCGCGACCACGAGGCGATCGGCCACAAGCTGGTCGAGACGCTCGGCCACTTCGGGGTCGAGGCCAAGATCGTCGGCATCGTCAGCGGCCCGCACGTCTCCCGCTTCGAGCTGCGCCTGGCGCCGGGCACGAAGGTGAAGAAAGTCACCGAGCTCTCAAACGACCTGGCCTACGCCCTGGCTTCGACCGACATCCGGATCCTCGCCCCGATCCCCGGCAAGCAGGCCGTCGGAGTCGAGGTGCCCAACACGCGCCGCCGCCTCGTTCGGCTCGGCGACATCTACGCCGGCCGCCCGGAGAAGACCTCGCCGCTCGTCGCCTGGCTCGGTAAAGGGATCGACGGCAACGCGGTCTGGACCGACCTCGCCAAGATGCCGCACGTCCTCGTCGCCGGCACGACCGGCTCGGGCAAGTCGGGCTGCGTCAACGCGATCCTCTCCTCGATCCTCATGCACGCCTCACCCAACGACGTGCGCCTCGTCCTGGTCGACCCAAAGCAGGTGGAGCTCAACCACTACGAGAACGTCCCGCACCTGCTGACGCCGGTGGTCACCTCGCCGCGGCTCGCGGCCAACGTCCTCGCCAACCTGATCGGGGAGATGGAGAGCCGCTACGGGATCATGGGCCAAGCGCGCTGTCGCAACCTCGGCGAGCTGAATCGCGCTCGCGCCAAAGCCGGCGAGCCGCCGCTGCCTCACATCCTCTGCGTGATCGACGAGCTCGCAGACCTGATGATGGTCTCGCCGGCCGAGGTGGAGGACTCGATCATCCGCCTCGCGCAGAAGTCGCGCGCCACCGGCATTCATCTGGTCCTGGCCACCCAGCGCCCGTCGACGGACATCATCACCGGCACGATCAAGGTCAACATCCCGGCCCGGATCGCCTTTGCCGTCTCCTCGCAGACGGACTCGCGGGTGATCCTCGACCAGGGCGGCGCCGAGGCCCTGCTCGGCCAGGGCGACATGCTCTTTCGCGGCGCCGGGACCTCGAAGCTGGCGCGCATCCAGGGCGCCTTCGTCACCGAGGAGGAGATCGCCAAGATCACCGGGCACTGGGCCAAGCAGGGTGAGCCCGAGTTCGAGGCGGAGCTGCTCGAGGTCCACGAGGAGAAGGGGGTCGAAGCCGAGGGCGACTACGACCCGGACAGCGACGATTTGCTCGAGGAGGCGATCCGCACCGTGGTCCAGACCGAAACCGCCTCCGTGTCGATGCTTCAGCGCCGTCTACGCGTCGGCTATACGCGCGCCGGCCGCCTCGTCGACATGCTGGAGCGGCGCGGAGTCATCTCCGGCTACGAGGGCTCGAAGCCGCGACAGGTGCTGATCACCGAGGCGGACATCCCGCGCGTCCTCGGCGGCGCGGGGGAGCCCGAGCCGGTCGCCGTCGAGGTCGACGAGCCGGCCGCTTAACGGCTCGTTTACCGCTGCGGCCGCGCAGGGGAGACAATTGTCGGGATGGAGACCGGAATTGGAGCCAGCCTGCGCGACGCGCGCAAGCGCCGCGACCTCGACCTGACCGACGTTGAAGCGGCGATCAAGATCCGCGTCCGCTATCTGCAGGCGATGGAGGACGAAGACTGGGGCGTCCTGCCGGGCGACGTCTATGCCCACGGCTTCATCCGCACCTACGCCGCCTATCTGGGCCTCGACGGCGAGCGCCTGGCCGAGGAGTACCGCCGCGGAGCGGGCGTCGAGATGGAGGTGCGGACGCCGAGGCGGCTGGAGCCGGTCGGGAGCGCGATTCCGTCGCGCGGGCGCAGGCGCCCACGGGGGCGGGCCCTCACCGCGCTCGTGGTGCTTGCCGTGGCGGCGTTCCTCGTGGCGGTCGGCGTCATGGGGAACGACGGTGACGACGGCCCCGTACGCGACGACGCGGCGACGCAGCGGACTCGCCCCGCCGCCCAGCCCGCGCCGAGATCGGAGCAGCGCCCGGGTGTCGCACTGGCAGTCATGGCAAGCGACGAAGTATGGGTCTGTCTGCTCGACGCGCAGGAACAGGCCCTCGTCCGCGGCGAGATCCTCGCACCGGGAGAACGGGCAGGCCCGTTTCGGTCGCGGCGCTTCTCGGCCGCCTTCGGCAACGGATCGGTGGAGCTGACGATCGACGGCCAGCCGGCCCCGACGCCGGCCAGCTCGGGGCCGGTCGGCTACGAGATCGACGCGCGCGGCGAGCTGCGGCCGCTCGAAGAAGGCGAGAGGCCCGACTGCGCATGACAGCTTTCGCCGCGGTCCTCTGCTCTCGCGAATGCCTGAGGAACTAGATATGGACATGGACTCGCTCCCGCGTCCGGAGGCGGCGGGTCCGGTGAGGGCCGGGATCGTCGTCACCGGCACCGAGGTCCTCACCGGCCGGGTTGCCGACGCGAACGGGCCCTGGATCTCCGAACGGCTCGCCGAGCTCGGCATCGAGGTCGCCCATATTCAGGTGGTCGGTGACCGCCCCGCCGACCTGGAAGCGGCGCTCCGCTTCCAGGCGGGGGAGGGAATGGACCTGATCGTCACCTCCGGCGGCCTCGGTCCAACCGCCGACGACCTCACCGCCGAGATCGTCGCCGGCTTCGCCGGCCGCGAGATGTCGCTCGACGAGGGCATGGAAGCGAAGATCGCAGCGATCCTCGCCGACTTCGCCCGCCGCTTCGACTTCGACGCCGAGGCGCTGCGCGAGGCCAACCGCAAGCAGGCGATGGTTCCCGAGGGCGCAGTCGCCCTCGACCCGGTCGGCACGGCGCCCGGCCTGGTCGTGCCGGCGGACGGCCGTGTGGTGATCGTGCTGCCGGGGCCGCCTCGGGAGCTGCGACCGATGTGGGCGACGGCGCTCGAGGCGGCGCCCGTGAGGGAGGTCGTCGCCCGCGCTACGCCGCTGCACGGCTACACCCTGCGCATGTTTGGCATCCCCGAGTCGGAGATCGCCAAGAGCCTGCGCGAGATCGAGGCGGGGGGCGCCGACCTCGGCGCCGTCGAGATCACCACCTGCCTGCGTCGCGGTGAGATAGAGATCGACGTGCGCTACCGCCGCGAGGCGCGCGAGATCGCCGACCGTGTCCGCGACGGCCTCGCCGAGCGCCACAGCCGTCACCTCTTCAGCGTCGAGGGCGAGACGATCGACGCCCAGCTGGCGAAGCTTCTGGAGGGGCGGCGGCTGGGACTGGCGGAGTCCTGCTCGGGCGGCCTGTTGGCGGCGCGGATCACCGATCTGCCTGGCGCTTCCGCCTACTTCGCCGGTGGGGTCGTCGCCTACTCGAACGAGGCGAAGGCGGAGCTGCTCGGCGTGGACTCCGCGCTGATCGAACGGCATGGGGCCGTGTCGGCGCCGGTGGCCGAGGCGATGTCGCGCGGGGCGCTGGAGCGCTTCGACGCCGACGTCGCGGTCGCCATCACGGGCGTCGCCGGGCCGGCCGGCGGCAGCGCCGAGAAGCCGGTTGGCTACGTCTGCCTCGACGCTCGCCTCGCCGACGGGACGGCGCTCGCCCGCGACCCCGTTATCCCCGGTGGCCGCGCCGACGTCCGCGAGCGCTCGGCGCTGGTCGCGATGCACATGCTTCGCATCCTGCTGGGCGGCGACGAGGCGCCTCTGTAGCGAACGCGGCGCGAAGATTTTGCGTTTGCCGCACAACAGGTGCGTCGCCAGCCCCTAGGGTCGTCCGCATGGCCAAGGAAAGGCTGAAGAGCCCGCGGGCGAAGCTGTTCGTCGCCCTCGACCTGCCCGATCGGCTGCGGGAGGGGATCGACGCCTGGGGCGCCCGGGAGCTGTCCGATCCCGCCCTGCGCCCGGTTCCTCCCCAGTCGCTGCACATCACGCTGGCCTTCCTCGGCTGGCGGCCGGAGAAGGAGATCCCCCAGGTGTCGGAGATCGTCGCCGCGAATCGGGCCGCGGCGCCCTCGATCGAGCTCGGCGAGCCGGTGCAACGACCGGAGCGGGGGAGGGCGCGGCTCTTCGCCCTGCCGGTCGAGTCGCCGGGGACCGTGACGCTCCAGGCCGGCCTGCAGGAGCACTTGGTCGCGGCGCATCTCTACGAGCCCGAGAAGCGGCCTTTCTGGCCGCATGTCACGGTCGCGCGGGTGAAGCGCGAGGAGCGCGGATCGAAGCGGCCGGCCCGTGTCTCGAAGTTCCCGGCAGGTCTGCCGGAGACCCTGCGTCAGGCGGCGATTTGCCGCCGATTGACGCTCTACCGTTCTGAACTCCAGCCGAGCGGTGCGAGGTACGTGCCGCTGGCGCAAGTCGAGCTGCCCGTGGGGCAGCGGTGAGGTGAAAGAGATGGCAGACAGAAAAGCGGCTTTGAAGGACGCCTCGGCGAAGGACGCAAAGGCCAAGGACGCGGCTCTCGAGGCGGCGGTCACCCAGATCGAGCGTGACTTCGGGCAGGGCGCGCTGATGCGGCTCGGCGCCGACGCCACGATCAAGATCCCGGCGATTCCGACCGGCGCGCTGGCGCTCGACCTGGCGCTGGGGATCGGCGGCGTGCCGCGGGGCCGGATCGTCGAGATCTTCGGCCCCGAGTCCTCGGGCAAGACGACGCTGATCTACCACATCATCGCCGAGGCGCAGAGCCGCGGCGGGATCTGCGCCTTCATCGACACCGAGCATGCGATCGACCCCTCCTACGCTCGCAAGATCGGCGTCGACACCGACGAGCTTCTGGTCTCCCAACCCGACTACGGCGAGCAGGCGCTGCAGATCGCCGACCGACTGATCGCCTCGGCGGCGATCGACGTGGTCGCGATCGACTCGGTGGCGGCGCTGACGCCGAAAGCCGAGCTCGACGGCCAGATCGGCGATACCACGGTCGGTCTCCAGGCGCGCCTGATGTCGCAGGCGATGCGCAAACTCGCCGGCAACCTGAACCGGACCAACACCGTCTGCCTCTTCACCAACCAGATTCGCGAAAAGGTCGGCGTCCAGTTCGGCTCGCCGGAGACCCAGCCGGGCGGCCGGGCGTTGAAGTTCTACTCCTCGCAGCGCCTCGACATCCGCCGCATCGAAACGCTCAAGGACGGCACCGAGGCGGTCGGCAACCGGGTGCGGGTCAAAGTCGTCAAGAACAAGGTCGCCTCGCCCTTCAAGCAGGCCGAGTTCGACATCGAGTACGGGGTTGGGATCTCGCGCGAGGGCGGTCTCCTCGACTTTGGCATCGAGCAGAACCTGGTCCAGAAGTCGGGCGCCTTCTTCTCCTACGGCAAGACGCGACTGGGCCAAGGACGGAACAACGCCAAGCAGTTCCTCGCCGACAACCCGGAGATCGCAGCGGAGCTGGAAGGCAAGATCCGCGCCGCGCTGGGCATCGGCGGGGAGGGCGCCGTACCAGCCGGCGAGGGAGCCGGTGGCGAGGAGCCGTCGGTGGCAGAGGCCAAAGCCGCGTGAGCGGTCGCAGTCAATAAGATCGCGCCGGCATGGACAACGAAACGCTCTTTTACGCCTGTGGCATCGTCCTGGCCGTTTCGGCCGTGGTCGTCAGCTTCCTCGGGCTGAAAGTCGAGAAGTTCCCCGGTCGCGCCGGAGCGCTCGTGGCGATCTGGTTCGTCGCCCTCGTCGGCGGGACCACCACCTTCGCCGTCCTGCATGCGCAGGACGAGCACGCGCATGAGGATCCGGCGCTGGAGAAAGCGACCCAGGAAGCCGAGCGGGCCGAGGACGAAGGCGTCGAGGCCGCTCCCTAGGCGGCCGCAGGCCGGCGCATCTCGCATTTTTCGCCGCCTATAGTTGTCGGCGATGCCCAGGTACCACGTCACCACCTTCGGGTGCCAGATGAACGTGCACGACTCCGAGCGCATGCAGGGAATGCTCGAGTCGCTCGGCTACGAGGAGGCGGACAGTCGCGCCGACGCGGACCTGATCCTCTTCAACACCTGCTCGATTCGCGAGTCGGCCGACAACCGCTTCGTCGCCCACCTCGGTGAGGCGAAGCGGCTCAAGGCCGAAGACCCCGAGCGCGTCGTCGGGGTCGGCGGCTGCTGGGCGCAGTCGGTCAAGGAGGAGGTCTTCGAGCGCTTCCCGTTCGTCGACGTCGCATTCGGGCCCGGGCAGATCCACAAGCTTGCCGAGTTCCTCAACTCCGACTCGCTCAGCGCCCAGGGCTACTTCGAGTTCGAGGACTTCTCGGCTCACCTGCCGGCCCGTCGCCAGCGCGAGTTCCAGGCCTGGATCCAAATCTCGCAGGGCTGCAACTGCAGGTGCGCGTACTGCATCGTGCCGTCCACGCGGGGCCGCGAGGTCAGCCGCGACCCCGCCGAGCTGGTCGTCGAGGCGCAGGGCCTGGCGGCGGACGGCGTGCGGGAGGTGACGCTGCTTGGTCAGAACGTCAACAGCTACGGCCGCGACCTTCCCAGGGGGGACTCGCGCATCTCCTTCTCGGAGCTGCTGCGGCGCATCGACGCCGTCGAAGGGATCGACCGCATCCGCTACACGAGCCCGCATCCAAAGGACATGCGCGAGGACGTGATTCTCGCCCACGCGGAACTGCCGTCCCTCTGCGAGCACATCCACCTGCCGCTCCAGTCGGGCTCGAGCGCCGTGCTGAAACGGATGCGCCGCACCTACGACCGCCAGCGCTACATGGACCGGGTGGCGTTGATCCGCGAGCACGTGCCCGACTGCGCGATCACCACCGACATCATCGTCGGCTTCCCCGGCGAGACCGAGGCCGACTTCGAGCAGACGATGGAGGTGGTTGACGAGGTCGGCTACGACGGCGCCTTCACCTTCGTCTTCTCGCCGCGACGCGAAACCGAGGCGGCGACCATCGGCGAGCAGCTGCCGCATCCGGTCAAGGTCGAGCGGATGGAACGGCTGGTCGAGCTGGTGCAGCGGCGTGCCACCGAACGTGCTCAGCGTTTCGTCGGGCGCCGCATGGAGGTGCTGGTCGAAGGGACGAGTCGCACCGATGCGACCAAGCTGCGGGGGCGCACGCGGCACAACAAGGCCGTGAACTTCGAAGGGGTGGCGGAGCCCGGCGAGACGGTCGAGGTCCAGATCGGGAGCGCGACGAGCACGACGCTGGGGGGAGTGGCGGCGCAGCCGATCGCGCTGTGAGGATCGTCGGGATCTTCGGCCCGACCGGGGTCGGCAAGACGGGCGTGGCGATTGCCTTGGCGGAGGAGCTGCGGGGGCGGGGGGAGGACCCGGTCGCGATCTCGTGCGACGCGCTGCAGGTGTACGAGGGGCTGGAGACGCTGACCGGCGTCGCCACCGCAGAGGAGCAGGCGCGGCTGGAGCACCGCCTGGTCGGCTTCGTGCCGGTGACGCAGCAGTTTTCGGTCGGCGACTACATGCGCCATGCCCATCGCGAGATCGATGCGGCGCTCGCGGCCGGGCGGCGTCCGATCGTCGTCGGCGGAACGGGTCTCTACCTGCGCGCGGCCGTCGCGGAGCTGTCGCTGGAAAGGGTGCCGCCCGGGACCGAGGACTCCGAGCTCTGGTCGCCCGAGACGCGTCACCCGACGACAATCTTCGGCCTCGACATGGACCGCACCCGACTCTACGAGCGGATCGACGCCCGGACCGAGGCGATCGTCGCCGGCGGCGCCGAAGAGGAGGTGCGGCGCGCAGAAGAGCTCGGCCCCTCGCGCACGGCGCGCAAGGCGCTCGGGTTCGACGAGCTCCTGGCCGGCGATGTCGAGCGGATGAAGAAGCGCTCCCGCAACTACGCCCGCCGCCAGCTCACCTGGATGCGCAAGATCCCCGATCTCGTCTGGATCGACCGCACCGCCCGCGCCAATGCCGACGCGGCCGCCGAGATCGCCGACCTGCTGGGTGACTGAGGAGTTGAACCGGTCATAGGCAGCTCAACTCCACAGTCAGCGTCCGAATAGGCTGCACGCCGTGCGATTCGAGAAGTGGCAGGCGCTCGGCAACGACTATCTGATCGTCGAGGCCGACGAGCTGCCCTGGGACCTGAGTGGGCCCCGCCTCCGGCGCCTCTGCGACCCGCATTTCGGACTCGGCAGCGACGGCGTATTGCTGCTCTCGCGCTCCGACGATCCCGACTTCGTCGCCGACCTTCGCATCTTCAACCCCGACGGCTCTGAGGCGGAGCTCTCCGGCAACGGCGCGCGCGAGGCGATCCTCTACCTGCGCCGCCACGGCTGGACCGACGCCGACACCTTCTCGATTCGCACCGCGGCAGGCCCGATCACGCCGACGATCACCTCGGCGCGGACCTGCTCCGTCGAGATGGGGCGGGCCGCTACCGCGTCGAAGGACTTCCCTTCGGGCGCCGAGGACGGCAGGGGGGCCCTGAGCGCCGCCGGGCGCGATTGGGAGTTCCAGCACGTCTCGATCGGCAACCCGCAGTGCGCGATCGAGGTCGGCGAGCACATCGAGGAGCTCGACCTGGGCGAGGTGGGACCGTCGATCGAAGCCCACGAGCTGTTCCCCAACCGCACCAACGTCTCGTTCCTCTGCATCGAAGGGAGCCGCGTTCGGGCGCGGATCTTCGAGCGCGGCGTCGGGGAGACGCTCTCATCGGGGACCGGGGCCAGCGGTGCAGCCGTAACCGCATTCCTGCGCGGTGCCTCCAGCCCAATCACGGTCGAGCTCGACGGGGGCGAGCTCGAGGTGGAGATCTCGTCGGACCTCGACGTGAGGCTCACCGGCTGGGCGGAGCCGATCTGCGCCGGCGAGCTGTCGTCCGAGCTGCTGAACGCGCTGGCCGAGCTCGACTGAGCGCGCCACGCCGTCCTCTCATCTAGATTTCCGCGACCGTGAGCGAGACCACTGCCAACATCGCCGCGCCCTCGAAGCGCCTCGAGGCGATGCCTCCCTACAAGTTCCAGGAGCTGGAGCGGACGATCGCCGAGAAGCGCGCCGCGGGCATCGACGTGATCAGCCTCGGGATCGGCGACCCCGACCACCCGACGTACCCGCATGTCGTCGCCGCGATGCAGGAGGCGGTCGCCGACGCCGGCAACCACCAGTACCCGACGAACCGCGGCCGCGACGAGTTCCGAGCCGCCTTCGCCGAGTTCTACGACGAGCGCTTCGGGGTCTCGATCGACCCCGAGAGCGAGGTCATCCCCGCGATCGGGGCCAAGGAGTGCATCTACAACCTCTGCTTCGCCTTCCTCGATCCTGGCGGCGTGGCGCTCGCCTCCGATCCCGGCTACCCCGTCTACACCGGTGGGCCGATCCTCGCCGGCGCCCGGGCTGAGCTGCTGCCGCTGGTCCCGGAGCTGGGCTTCGTCCCGGACCTCGACGCGGTGCCGGCGGATGCGGCCGCGCGGGCGCGACTGATGTTCCTCAACTACCCGAACAACCCGACCGGCGCCACCGTGCCCGACGGCTTCTTCGAGCGGGTCGTCGAGTTCGCCGGCGAGCACGAGATCCTCGTCGTCCACGACAACGCCTACTCCGAGACGACCTACGACGGCTACGTCGCCCCGAGCTTCCTCGCCACACCCGGAGCAAAGGAGGTCGGGGTCGAGGTCTTCTCGCTCTCCAAGGGCTACAACATGACCGGCTGGCGCTGCGCGGCGATCCTCGGCAACGCCGAGGCGGTGAAGACCTACTGGCGCCTCAAGACCAACGTCGACTCCGGCCTCTTCGAGGCGCTGCAGATCGCCGCCGCCGCGGCGCTGCGCGGGCCGGCCGAGCCGCTGGGGCGGATGAACGAGATCTACGCCCGTCGCCGCGACCTGGTCGTCGACGCGCTGCGCGAGATCGGCGTCGACGTGACGCCCCCGAAGGGGACGATCTACGTCTGGGCCCCGGTCCCCGACGGCCACACCTCGACCTCCTTCGCCGAGCTGGTCCTGGAGGAGGCAGCGGTCGTCGTATCGCCCGGCTCGATGTACGGGCCGAGCGGCGAGGGCTTCTTCCGCATCTCGCTGACCACCCCGGACGAGCGCATCTCCGAGGCGGTCGAGCGGATGCGCGAGCACCTGGCCTGAGCGACCAGGCGCCCGCGCGTCATCCGTTGGGCCTACTCGACCTCGATCTCGTCGACCATGCCCTTGAGGGCGTGGGGTTTGCCGCCGTCCCGGTCGCTGATGAAGCAGAAGAACGCGTAGCGACCCGGTTTCAGGTCGACGTTGACGAGCTGCGATTCGCCGCCTTCGATCACCGCGCTGTCGAAGCCACCCTCTTCGGCCAGCGGCGGTTTGCCTTTCTCGGTTTCGAAGAAGGTTTCGACGTCCTCGACGGTGGCGTCGCCTTCGATCCGAGCGATCAGCACGTGGTGCGGCTCTTCGCCCTGGTTGTCGAAGAGGAGCTCCGCTTTCCCTGCCGGAAGGGTGTCGGCTTCAAAGGCGTACTCTTCGTCCTCGTCAACCGCGGTGACCGTGGCGTCCCCCTCCAGCGTCTCGTCCTCTTCCTCGCCGGTCACCTCGATCGCCGGCACCGATTTTGGATCGGGCTGGCCCGCTTCGAGGTCGAACGCGTAGTAGGTGCCGGGCTTCATCACCTGCACGGCGGTCGTCGTCTCGCCCGGCTCGGTCACGCCCAGCCCGCCGCCCGCGAAGAACCAGTCGGGGAACGGTTTGCCCTGCTGCGCGCCGCCGAGGACTTTGATCACCTCCTCGGCCGAGCGGTCGCCCTCGACCCGGATCAGCTGAAGTTCTCCGTCTTTGCTCCCTTTGTTGGAGAGCGTGATCTCCGCTTCGCCCGCCTCGGCGCTGCTGGGGCCGGAGAGGGTCGCGCTTTTGCCCTCTTGCGCGATCGTGAAGGTGAGCTTCTGAGCTTCCTCGTCCTCGCCGCAGGCGGCCAGGACCGCTGCCGCGAGCACCGCTGCGAGCAGGGATGCTGCGAGTCGACCGAATGGTCTCACTGGGGGAACCTCCTCGATGGGGACCGAAATCTTGGACGCGCCCGTACCCGAGCGCGCCACGAGCCTAACTCGCGGACTGGTCGCCGTCGCGCTTGCGCCAGTACCTGTCGAGCCCGCGCCACTGGTACTCGGGCGGCACGGCCTGCAGCAGCCGTTCGGCCGCCTGCTCGCTGTCGGCCCGCTCCGCGACCAGGCGGCGATGACGCAACTCGTACTCGGCCTCGGACAGCTCACGGGCCCGCTCGGCCTCCTCGCGCAGGCGGCGCTTGACCTCAGCGAGGTGCTCGACAGGCTCATCGACCGCGCCGAAATGGGTGAGCGCCAACCGCGCCGGCCGCCAGCTCTCGACGATCCCGATCGAGTCGAGCCAAGTCTCGACGTCGATGTCGGGTGGCGGGGTGGGGGGCACGACGAGGTTCGTGTGCGGCACGCGCACCGCGGCGACGTCGCCGACGAAGGCCGTGCCGCTCTCCTCGTGCAGGTAGCAGACGTGGTGAGAGGCGTGGCCGGGGGTGTAGGCGACGCGCATCCCATCGATCCGCTCCTCGCCCGAGAGCGCAACGACGTTCTCCTCCGGCACAGGGAGGATCTCGCCCCAGAGGCGCTCCATCTGGTCGCCGTAGAGGCGCTCGGCGCTCGCCAGCAGGCGGGAGGGATCGACCAGGTGCGGCGCTCCCCGCTCGTGGACGCAGACCTCGATGTGGGGCCAGCGGCGAACCAGGGCCCCCGTAGCGGCCGCGTGGTCGAGGTGGATGTGGGTCAGGAAGATCCTCCGCGGCGCCTCTTCGCCGCCAAGCGCGGCGACCAGGGCATCCATCGAGGACTCAGGACCTGGATCGACCAGCGCCTCGTCGACCTGCCAGCAGCCGATCACATGCGGACGCCCGAGGTGCTCGACGTCGATGACGCGCATCGCGCCGTCGATGGTCAGGCCGCCGCGGGCGTGGGGTAGCGGTCGTCCGCCTCGAGCGTCTGCCGCAGCCCCTCCTCGAGCCCGCGCGGCGAGTAGCCGAGCTCCCGGCGCGCCTTCTCGTAGCTGGCCCAGAAGGTGACCCCGTCGGCGGAGGAGATCAGCTCGCGCAGGTTGGGCGGCTGGCCCATCAGCTTGCCGACCAGCGGTCCGATCGGCGTCATCGCCTTGATCAGCGGCGTGGGGAGCGCACCGCGGGGCGGCTTGCGGCCGGTCAGCCGCGCCACCGTCTCGATTGCCTCGCCCATCGTCGTCGCCGGGCCGCTCAGGACATACGCCTCGCCCGGCCGACCCTTGTCGAGGGCCAGCAGAACACCGGCGGCGATGTCCTCGACGTGGCTGAGGCAGATGCCGAGCTCGGGGAAAGGGATCAGCGGCAGCTTGCCGGAGAGGAACTGTTCGAGCAGGTCGGCGACCTGGGAGGTGTCGCCGGGACCGTAGACGCCCCCCGGCTGCACGATCGTGCAGGGCAGGCCCTCGTCGGCCGCCATCCGCTTGGCGATTCGGTGGGCCTCGACCTTGGTCTCCTCGTAGTAGGACGTGAAGCTCTTGCCGGGGTGCTCGTATGACTCGTCGACGACCTCGCCGCTCGTGTTGCCGAAAGCGCCGACGGTGGAGACGTAGACCACCTTGGGGATCCGCGCCTCCAGCGCGGCACGCAGCACCCGCTCGGTGCCCGCGACGTTGGCCTCGTACATCGCCGGCCGCCTCGCCGCGGGGATGCCGACCTCGTACATCGCGGCCGCGTGGACGACCGCGTCGCAGCCCTCCATCCCGCCGCGGATGGTGGCCTCGTCGCCGAGGTCGCCGGCGACGATCTCGCAGCCGAGCGCCGTCAGCGGCCCGGCTTTCTCCGGGTTGCGCGCCAGGCAGACGACCTCGTCGCCGCGCTCGCGCAGCTGGCGGACGACCTCGCCGCCGATGAACCCCGTCCCCCCGGTCACGAACGCCTTCATGGGGCGGAGCCTACTGGCTGGCGGGCCAGGCCGGCCTACAATCGGTGGCGGTGGAACGATCGAGGAACGGAAGCGGGAGGCGGACCGGCCCCGGCGCGAACGGCGCCGGCGTCGCCAACCGTCGCGCCCGTCAGCGCGCCCTGGTGATCGGCGTCGACGACGGCCGCGATCGCGGCGAAAGCGAGCCGTTGGCGGAGTTGAAGGAGCTGCTGCGGACGGCCGGCGTGGCGACGGCGGGGGAGATGCTGCAGCAGCGCTCGGCGCCCGACCCGGATCGCTACTTCGGGCGCGGCAAGCTGGCCGAGCTCAAGGCGGAGATCGGCGCCCGTAGCGCCAACCTGGTCGCCTGCGACGACGAGCTGGCGCCGCGCCAGGAGCGCAACCTGGAGGCAGCGCTTGGCGTGCCGGTGATCGACCGCACCGCCGTCATCCTCGACATCTTCGCCGACCACGCCCACTCCGCCGAGGGGAAGCTGCAGGTCGAGCTGGCCCAGCTCGAATACAACATGGCCCGAATGCGGGGCCTTTGGACCCACCTGGAGCGGCTGGGGGCCGGCCGCATGGACGGCGGCATCGGCACCAGGGGACCCGGCGAGACCCAGATCGAGACCGACCGCCGCCTCGCCCGCAACCGGATCAGCGCCCTGCGGCGGCGCCTGGAGCGCCTGGAGAGCAACCGCGGCGTTATGCGTGCCCGCCGCGAAAGCTCGTCGCTGCCGCGCGTCGCCCTGGCCGGCTACACCAACGCGGGCAAGTCGACGCTCCTGAACGCGCTGACCGGGGCGGAGGTGAGCGTCGGAGATCGGCTCTTCCACACCCTTGACCCGACCACGCGCAGCTTCGAGCTCTCCGGGCGCGACTATCTGCTCACCGACACCGTCGGCTTCATCGAGAAGCTGCCCCACCAGCTGGTTGAGGCGTTCAAGGCGACGCTCGAGGAGACCGTGCTCGCTGACCTGATCCTCCACGTCGTCGACGCGGCGGCGCCCGAGGAGCGGCGGGTCGCCGACATGGAAGCGGTGGACGCAGTCCTGGAGGAGATCGGCGCCGGCGACAAGCCGCGCATGCTGGTTCTCAACAAGGCCGACCTGCTCGACGAAGACGAGCGTCAGGAGGCATCGCTGCGCCACCCGGACGCGGTGCTCGTCTCGGCGCTGGCTGGCGAGGGAATCGAGGCGCTCCACGAGAGAATCCAGGCGGCCTTCGAGGACACCCTCGCCGAGGTGGAGCTGCTCGTCCCCTACAGCGAGGGGTCTCGCCTTCACGAGCTCTACGAGCTGGCCGGCGACCTGGATCGCACCGAGCGGGACGACGGCGTCCTCGTCCACGCCAAGGTGCCGCGCGCCGAGCTGCACCGCTTCGACGACCTCGCGGTCGCTTAGGGTTCTGCGCCTATGGAGCTGCCGGTCGCAAGGCTGCGTGACGAGGCCACCATGCCGACGCGGGCGCATCCCGACGACGCGGGGCTCGACCTCCATGCCTGCGAGCCGGCGCACATCGGGCCAGGGGAGCGCTGGAGCGTTGCGACGGGAATCGGGGTGGAGATTCCCGAAGGGCACGCCGGGTTCGTCCTGCCCCGCTCTGGGCTGGCGCGGGAGCACGGGATCGCGCTGGTGAATGCGCCGGGGCTGATCGACTCGGGCTATCGCGGCGAACTGCAGGTGCTGCTGCTCAACACCGATCCGGCCGAGACCTTCCGGATCGAGCCGGGCGATCGGATCGCCCAACTCGTCGTCGCGCCGATCGCGTTGCCGGAGCCGGTCGCGGTCGAGGCGCTGACCGAGTCGGTGCGTGGTCGCGGCGGCTTCGGCTCGAGCGGTCGCTAGCCGGCGGGGCGTACGCGGAACCTGAAGACCGCCGGGGTGCGGTCGCGGTTGCCCGCTGCGTCGATGGCGAAGACGCGGAAGACGTGCCGACCGGGCCTCACTCGGTAGGCGCGGCGTGAGCGGCACGGCCGGAATGGCCCGCGGTCGAGTCGGCAGCTGAAGTGAGCATCCGTCTCATTCGCTCCGAATGCGAAGACGACGCGTCGCAAGGGGCGGGCCGAGAAGAGCACGCGGGCGGGTCGCCGCAGCAGGCTCGTGCGTGGCGCCGTTCGGTCGGGCGGATCGTCGATCACGACGTCAGGCGGTGGTGGCGGGTCGGTCAGCGGTGGATCGGTCGTTGGCGGGGTTGGCGGTTCGGGGTCGGGGTCGGGAGGCGTGCTCGGCGGGCGGAAGCTGTTCGGGGCCCGCTCCTCGATTTCCTCGCATGCGGCCGGCGCCGCGTCCGGTCCGTTCTCTGGAAAGTCGATCTGGGCCAGGTCCCAACCCTCGCCGCAGTCGATCGTCGGATCGGGATCGTCGAAAGGGGTGCCGGAGTTGGCAAGGATCGAGTCGTTGCCGCCGAGGGCGAAGTAGGTGTCGGCGCCTGGCCTGCCGAGCAGCTGGTTGTCGGCCTCGTTCCCGACCATCACGTCCGCGGCGCTCGTCCCCTCGATGTCCTCGAGCGCCTGCAGGTCGGTCAGCAGATCTGGGCTGGGGCATTCCGCCTCGCCGTCCGGTCCGACCAGACCGGCCGCGTCGGCCCGCATGTCGATCGTCACCGCCTGATTGAACTGGGCCCAGTTGGCGTTGTCTCGGTCGGGCCCGCCGTCGAGCAGGTCGCCGTTGCAGACGGCGTCTGAGATGAACAGGTCCTCGCCACTGCCGGCGTGCAGATCGTCCTCGCCCTCGTTGTTCGGCACCGCGTCGTCGCCGCTGCCGGCATTGACCGTGTCGTCCCCGTCGCCGTCGACCAGCGCGTCCTCGGTTGCGCCGCTGGTCAGGTCGTCTTCGCCCGCGTTGCCGAGGGCGACGATCGAGGTGGTCTCGGGAAAGCCCGAGGCGGTCAGCGAATCGTCACCGCCCAGGCCGGCCAGCAGGACGGCGTCGGGCGGCTCGGCGAGCGCAAAGACGGTCGGAGGCGCGCCATTGACGGCGAAGGCCACCTGGGGCGGTCCGGCCGGCGGGTCGGAGAAGGTCGCCGTCGCCGTGTCGTCGCCGCTGCTGCCGGTCAGGTAGAGGGCGGACGGCGCCACGCCGGCCGGCGTCATCGAGCCGACCGCGACCGTGCCGACGGCCCTCGGGTCGACCTGTCGATCGCTGCCACTGTGCTCGCAGCCGTTGGTGGCGCCGCCGGGCGCCTCGCAGTAGTCGCCCTCGTCGCCGCCGAAGAGCTGGTCGGCCCCTCCTTCGCCGAGCAGCACGTCGGGACCGCCGCCGCCGTAGATCGTCTGCGCCGCGGAGGTGCCGACGATGTAGTCGGCGAAGGCGGTGCCGATCACGACCTCGAAGCTCGAGGTTTCGACTTCTTCGTCGAAGCCGCCGCCGTGCGGCGCTCGCCCGTTGTCGCCCCTGCCGGTTTGCAGGTTCACGTAGGCGCCCCGCCCGTCGACCGTCGCCGGAAAGTCGTCGTAGTCCGAGAAGTCGGGGAAGAAGTAGGGGGAGTTCGGCCTATTGAAGAAGCCGGGCGTGACGCCGGTCGCGTAGCTGAGCGTGTCGACCCCGCCACCGCTGTTCTGGATCTGGTCGATGGTCGCGTCACCGCGGACGAGGTCGTCGCCCGCCTGGCCGTCGAGGACAGAGTCGGCGCCGAACCCTCCGGAGATCAGGTCGTCATCGCCGCCGCCGCGTAGCTGGTCATCGCCGATCCCGCCGTAGAGGCGGTCGTCGCCCGGCCCTCCGTTCAGCCGGTCGTTGCCGCGGCCGCCGTAAAGCGTGTCGTTGCCGCCTTCGCCGTTGACCACGGTGACGCCGCGGGGGGCCCTGATCGCGTCGTCGCACGGCGTCCCGACGATCGTGTTGCCGACGGTTTCGGGCCCTTCGGCGCAGGTCGGCGCGCCACTGGCCCCCGCGGGCAGCGCCATGGCGATTAGCGCGACGACGAGCGCCGCGATCTTCCATGCGTGCAACGGCATGTACATCCGGCTACCCGAACAGACGAGCACGTACTCAGTTGCGGCGAGCCGCGGCTCGGGCAGACTGGGCAGCGGCGTCCTCGAGGCGGTCGTCGAGCGGCTCCAGCTCGGGCGCGAGGCCGTAGCGGCGCCCAAGCGCAAGGGCGATCAGGCGGTCCGCCAGCCAGGCGTTCTTGGGGAGCAGGGGCCCGTGCAGGTAGGTGCCGAAGAGGTTGTCGCGGCGGATGCCCTCGAAGCCGTCCTTGCCGTTGTTGCCGAAGCCGCTGAGCACGCGGCCGAGCGGTCGCGTGCCCTCGCCGAGGTAGGTGCGGCCGCCGTGGTTCTCGAAGCCGGCGGCGACGCGCGGCCCGTCGCCCAGGTCGACCTCGATCGCCACGTTGCCGATCAGTCGCTCGCCCGGCTCGCGAACCGTCTCGAGGTCGACGAGGCCGAGGCCCGGCAGGCGTTCGTCGCCGAGCCGGTAGCCATGGCCGAGCAACTGGTAGCCGCCGCAGACGGCCAGCATGACGGCACCGCGGTCGACCGCCGCGGCGATCCCGTCCCGCTTGCTCCGGACCATGTCGAGGGCGACGGCACGCTGGTCGCGGTCCTGGCCGCCGCCGAGGTAGAGGAGGTCGTGATCATCGGGGTCGACCGGCTCGCCGGGGCCGGCGGCCGCGTAGGCGAAGCCGATGCCGCGCCACTCGCAGCGCCGCCGCAGGAAGAGGATGTTGCCGCGGTCGGCATAGATGTTCATCTGCTCCGGATAGAGGGCGAGTAGACGGAGCTCCATCAGGCCACTTCCCTTTCGAGCACCACGACAGTCGAGCCGACGTGATCGGCGGTGGCCGGGATCTCTCGCCTACCGACCGGGCGCAATCCTGCCGCCTCAGCCTCGTGCTCGACGGCTGAGGCGTCGAGGCGACGGAGGCGCACTTCGTCGAGCTCCTCGCTCAGCTCGCCGCTCGGCGAGACGGTCTGGCGAAGGCGGCGGACGACGATGGCGTCGTCGTCGATGCGGCTTTCCAGGGGCAGGCTCGAGTAGACCCAGCCATCGATCTCGCGCGCGTCGGGGAGTGGGCGTTTGCGTTCGTCGTTT
>DATABM010000083.1:0-3133 GCA_036259555.1 Solirubrobacterales bacterium | reverse complement strand
GCGCCCAACGGCGAGCGCTTCACGATCTTCGGCGAGGGCGGCGGCCGCGAGCTAGCCGACGAGCTCGAGGTCCCGCTGCTCGGCAAGATCCCGCTCCAGGAGGAGCTGCGGCTCGGCGCCGACGAGGGCCGCCCGCTCGTCATCGAGGATCCCGACAGCCCAGCGGCCCAGGCAATCCGCCACACCGCGCGCGGACTGATCGCCGCTACGCCGCAGGTCGATCCCGTCTTCCAGGACGCCTCCGGACCAGCACTCGAGGGCGTTCCGGAGGTCACCGGCACCGCGCTGCCGATGGCCCCCTAGAAGCAAAACCCATAAATCCCTATGTAGTATCTGGAGCACGATGGCCTACGTAATCGCAGAGCCCTGCATCGGTCAGAAGGACAACTCGTGCGTCGAGGTCTGTCCCGTCGACTGCATCCACCCGACGCCGGACGAGCCCGACTACGACAAGGTCGAGATGCTCTACATCGACCCCGAGGAGTGCATCGACTGCGACGCCTGCGTCGAGGCCTGCCCCGTGGACGCCTGCTTCGCCGAGGACCAGCTCCCCACGGAGTGGGCGAAGTTCACCGAGATCAACGCGAACTACTTCAAGCAGTCCGCCTAACTCTCGCTGCTCACGCGGATCTCTAGGGTTCGCCGCGTGATCCTGCTGACGGGAGCGACGGGCACGGTTGGGTCGGCGCTGTTGCGGCGGTTGACCGCGCGGACGGGCACGCCGGTCCGCTGCCTGGTCCGCGACCCCAAGCGCCTCGGGCCGGAACGCGTGCGGGTGCAGATCGCGCTCGGCGATCTCGCGAACCCGGCCTCGTTTCGCAACGCCCTGCGCGGGGTCGACACCGTGATCCACCTCGCCGCCTCGATCCGCGACCAGCCGCGCGGCTCGATCGAGGAGCTCAACGCGATGGCCACGCTACGGCTCGTCCGCGGCGCCGAGAAGGCCGGCGCGAAGCGGTTCGTCTACTTCTCGGCGATGAACGCCAGCCTCCAGTCGCCGACCCGCTTCTTTCGCGCCAAGGCGCTCGCCCGTGGTGCCGTCGAGTCCGCCGACCTCGAGACCACCGTCTTCTCACCCTCGATCGTCTACACCCCCGGCGGCCCCTGGCTAACCATCCTCGACCGCCTCTCCCACCTCCCCGTCATGCCGATCGCCGGCGACGGCGACGCCCGCTTCCAACCAATCTGGGCCGAGGACGTCGCAGACTGCGTCATGGCCGCCCTCGACCGCCCACCCGGCCCGTCCGACCGCCCCGACGCCGCCGCCTCGAACGGCCACGCCCACCGCGCCTTCGACCTCGCCGGCCCCGAAGTCCTCTCCTACGACGAGATCGCCGAGCTAGCGCTGCGCCCCACCGGCCGCCGCCGCCCCCTCCTCCACGTCCCGATGCCCGCCGTCCGCGCCGGCCTGCGCGGCCTCGAGCGCCTAGTCGGCCCCTCCGTCTTCGCCACCCCCGAGGAGGTCGACCTCATGGAGGAGCCCATGACCTCCCCCCGCGGCACCGCCGACGCCGAGTCCCTCGGCGTCAACCCCCTCCGCATGAGCGCCGTCCTCGGCGCCGCCCCGCTCGCGGCTTAGAGCCGGAAGGGCGCTATCAGCGCGGAGCGACGACCGTGAAGGCGGCGCGGCGGGGCTTGGAGCGGTTGCCGTCGGCGATCGCGACCGCGGTGAGCCGGTAGCGGCCCGGCTTCAGCGCCTTGCGGCCGATGCGGCCGCTGAACGCGATCCGCTGGGTGCCGGCCGCGAGATTCCGGCGCACGAGCGTGCCGCGGCCAACGAATCGCGCGCAGCGCTTGCGCGACAGCAGCTTCGGCTTCGGCGTCACACAGCGCCTGCCGGCACGGCGGCCCGGAAGCTTGCGCTCGATCTTGATCCGCACCGTCGCGACATCGTTCAGCCGGAAGCGGATCCGCGTCCCGGCTGGCGCGCGCTTGCGGCCGCGACGCCTCTGGGAGGTAACCGGCGTCCGCGTCGTCGCCACGCGGAACCGCTTCGGCGTCACCTTTAGCCCGGAGATTCCGAAGGCCCTGCCGGCGATGGGCCGCGGACCAATCGGCTCAACCCCGGTCACTCGGGCGACCTTCCCCGCCGTCTCGAGCGAAACCCAGAGGGTGTTGCCCGGACCGGCCGCGATGTGCCGCGGCCCTGACCCGGCGCTCAGGCCGGTGAGCCGGCTGTACTCGCCATCCGCGCTCAGCCGCCCGAGATCGTCGCTGGCGAACTGCGCAAACCAGTAGGCCTGATCCGAGCCAAAGGCGACGCCGAAAGGGTCGCCCGGCGCCGGCGTCGTCAGCGGCGAGCCGCCATCCATCAGCCGGCCGACCGTCTGCGGATTCGAGCCCGGGTTCGAATAGGCCACCTGACCACCCACGCCGGCCCCGACCTCCTGCGGCCCGCCGCCGACCGGATGCGGCGTCGCCACTCCTGCGGTCGTCGCGCTGTAGATCGTCCCATTGCCGAAGCTCGCGATCCACAGCCGCTCGTCATCCGCGGCAATCCCACGCGCATCCAGCCCCGCGACCGTGAAAGCCGTATAGCCGACCGGATTCGCTGGCGGAATCCGCACCAGCTTGTCGCCCGCCGCCGCCCATAGGTTTCCGTCCGGCCCCGCAGTGATATCGCGGGGGCCGGCCAAATCCGCAATTGCGAACTCGGTCGCACCAGTCGGGTTTGTAGGCGCAAACCTCGCCACCTTCGCCGCCCGTGTCACCCACAAACTCCCGTCAGGCCCCGCCGCGATCCCCACAACCCCGGCCAGGTTCGGCACATCGAACTCCTCGACAACCCCCGCCGGCGAGATCCTCGCAACGTCGTTGTTCTGCGCACTCCCGCTCAGAACCGTCCACAGATTCCCATCCGCCCCCAACGCGATGTACCCCGGCTTCCCACTCACCGCAAACTCCCCATCAACCGCCGGAGCAGCGACAGAAGCGGACGTAGCGGCAAGCAGCGCAACCAGCGCCACGCCGAGAGCGAACAGAACCGAGCGGAGCCTAGTCATGAAGTCCATGCTTCCAGAACGATGGAGGGCCCGGCAAATTCCGGCGCCGCTTCCCGCGGGTGGCGACGATTTTGCGTTTGCGGCGCAGCTTGCGAGCATGCAAACCAAAATCGGAGACAGGACCCGCGGGC
>DATABM010000082.1:0-8432 GCA_036259555.1 Solirubrobacterales bacterium | reverse complement strand
GAAAGGGCGGCCCGGAGGCCGCCCTCTCCGATGGTCCGCTTGGACCGGAGTGCTGCTTGCAGCTAGCCCTTCGGCTTGCAGGGGACCAGGACTTTCCCCTTCAGGATCGTCTGTGATGGAACGCCCGGCGTGCCGGCTTCGTTTTTGAAGACGGTTTTGGTCGTTTTCGCTTCGATCTTGCCGTTCGGGCACTTGGCCGAAACGACCTTCTTGCTGACGTTGAATTTGAAGTCGACGGCAGAGCCGCTGCCGCCGGCGATCACCGGGATTTTGGCCACGGCGTTGAGGCCGCTGCCCTTTTTCTTGATCGTCACGTCGGTGACGATCGCCGCCGGGACCGGCACCGTGATGAAGGTGTGGATCAGCATCTTCGTCTTGCCGCCTTGGTCGCCGCCGTTGAAGACGGTGATTGGGCTGGCTACGTTGATCGGCCGCTGTTCGGGGAAGGCGATCTCGGCGTGGGCGAGGCCGCTGCCGATCTTCGCTTTGCCGCAGACTTTCATCGCGGATTTGGTGTCTCGCGCCTGCAGCTGGGCCGCTTTGCAGACCGGAATGCCCTTGGTGTCGACTCGCACGTTGGTGATGTCGACGACAGCTTCCCTGAACGCCGACGGGTGCGTGCCATCGCTGGTTTGGATTTTCCCGAAGATGTTCGAGGTGATCGGGGCGTATTTGTTTTTCGGCAGTTTGCTGGGTGAGATGGTTCCGCCGAACGTGAGGATGAGATTGCCCACTCGGATCGTCGTGCTCGCGGCATTCGCGATTGCCGCGACGCCTACGGCCAGCACGGCGCTCAGAGCCAGTGCCTTAAACAGATTTCTACGCATATGTCCTGTTCTCTCCTTTGTCGGCCAACACGTATCGAGCGGCGGCCGTAGACAGCCTTGATGTACCCGGCGGAGAACCTACCAGTCCCGCCTTTTCAGTAAACCCGCCTACCCGCCCGAAAGAGCGCCTTAACGAGAGCTTCGCCTAGTCCTCGAGCATCGAGAGGCGGGCGCGCTCGCGCTCCTCCGCGGCCCCCTCCGGCCCCAGGAAGGGCAGGGTGATCCAAAACATCAGGTCGGGGAGCCTGCTTGGAAGGCGCGAGGTTGCGCCGTGGAGGATCTCGCTGTAGAGCAGCTCGTTGATTCCTCCGGCCAGCGACAGCGAGGTTATTCCCGGCAGCTCGACCGAGGTCTCGGCCCGGCCGGCGTCGAGGAAGCCCGTGAACTGGCGCAGCGCCGCGTCGCGGCGGGCGAGGGCCTTGGGCCCTGCGGCCAGCACCTCGACGATCGCGAACCTGGCCTCGTCGGGGTGCTCGGCGAGATCCTCTAGGAGCGCGGCGAGCCCGGCCGCGACGCGCTCGGCCCAGGGAGCGCCTTTTTCCGACTCGAAGCCCCGCGCCGTGTCGCCCAGCAGGTTGGCGAGCAGACGGTCGTAGGCGGCGAGGAAGCAGTCCTCCTTGCTGGAAAAGAGCTCGTAGAACGTCTTCCGCGAGACCCCCGCGACGCTGATCACGTCGACGACCCGCGTCTCGGGATAGCCGCGCTCGGCCACGACCTCGATCATCGCCCGGAGGATCCGCCCCCGCTGCGATTCGGTCACCGTCTCGCGCGAGAGGCCGTGCCGACCGCGCGGCAGCCGCTCCTCGAGGTTGATTGCGCGTCTACCGGGGGCCACTGAAAAAGCGTAGAGGAGGAACCGCTTGGGCGCGACCTGTGTACCTCGGCGTCTCTAGGTAGCCGCGCTACCGACGCCGGCGGTGTCTCCGGTCCAGACGATCTGCTCGCGGCCCGGGCCGACCCCGACGAGCCGGATTGGCACGCCGACGAAGTCGGAGATGAACTCGAGGTAGGCGCGCGCCTCGGCGGGCAGGTCGTCCTCGCCGCGGCAGCCCGCAATGTCACTGTCGAAGCCAGGCAGCTCTTCGTATTCGGGCTCGACGGAGTGCAGGATCGACTGGTGGTAGGGGAACCGGTCGAGCACCGCGCCCTCGCGCGAGCGGTACCGCACCGCGACCCGCAGCGGGTGCAGCCCGCTGAGGACGTCGAGCTTCGTGATCGCCAGCGAGGACATCCGGTTTATACGAACCGCATAACGAAGTGCGACCAAGTCCATCCAGCCGCAGCGCCGCTCGCGACCGGTCGTGGTCCCGTACTCGTGGCCCCGTTCCAGCATGTGGCGTCCGACGTCGTCGTACAGCTCGGTCGGGAAGGGGCCGGCACCGACCCGCGTCGCGTAGGCCTTGGCGATCCCCCATACCTCGTCGATGTCCGCCGGGCCGACACCGGCGCCGACGCAGGCCGCTCCGGCGATCGGGTTCGAGGAGGTGACGAAGGGATAGGTGCCGTGGTCGAGGTCGAGCAGGGTCGCCTGGGCGCCCTCGAAGAGGACGGTGCCGCCACCGTCGAGCGAGTCCCAGCAGAGGCGAGAGGTGTCGGCGATGTGGGGCTCCAGCCGGTGGCCGTAGCTGACGAATTCCTCGCTCATCGCGTGCAGGTCGAGCCGCGGGTCCGGGGCGGCGGCCACCGACTGATCGCCGCCCTCGGCCGTCCCCTCGCCGGCCTCCTTGCGCAGCTTTCGGCGCTGGACCGACAGTTCGCGCAGCGCCTGCTGCTTGGGCTCCAGCGCGGCGCGGATCTTGGTTCGCAGGATCTTCTCGTCGAGCAAATCCTGAACGCGGATCCCCAGGCGCAGCGCCTTGTCGGCATAGCAAGGACCGATTCCGCGCCGCGTCGTGCCAATCGAAAGCTTGCCCAGCTTGATCTCACCCGCCGTGTCGAGCAGCACGTGGTAGGGCATGATCAGGTGGGCGTTGGCCGAGATCTTCAGGTTGCCGACGTCTACGCCGCGTCGTTTCAGCCCGTCGATCTCGCCGAGCAGGACGGTGGGGTCGAGGACGACGCCGTTGCCGATCGCGCACGTCTTGTCGGAATAGAGAATCCCCGAGGGGATCAGGTGGAACTTGAACTCCTCGCCGTCGCGGACGATCGTGTGGCCGGCGTTGTTTCCGCCCTGGAAACGGACGATCAGGTCGGCCCGCTGTGCAAGCAGGTCGACGACCTTCCCCTTCCCCTCGTCGCCCCATTGGGCGCCGACTATGACGATGCCCGGCATGGGGCTGATTATGGAGCTAAGCGGCGCTGGAGGCGGGAAGGTCCGTCGACGAGCGGCGGTCGCGGCCGAAGAGGAAGACGGGGTCGCCGCACATCTCGACCAGCCGCGAGAAGGTCCTCTTGCCGACCTGTTGCTCGACCGCCAGCTCGGGATCGTCGCCCGCGTTGGTGGTGAACATGATCGAACGTTCCGTCTCGTAGCGCTCGTTGACGATCGCATAGAGCTGCTCCAGGACCCAGTCGGTCTGTCGCTCGGCCCCGAGGTCGTCGAGATGGAGGAGGTCGACCGAGGTGAGGCGCGCGAAGAACTGCGAGTAGGAGTCGCCGCCCGGCTCCGCCTCGTAGGTGCGCCGGATGCGAGCGAGAAGCTTGGGCATCGAATAGATCGCCACGGAGTGGCCACGCTCGAGCGCCGTCTTCGAGATCAGCATCGCCAACGTCGTCTTGCCGGTGCCGACGTCGCCCATGAACCAGATGCCACGGCCGGTGGCCAGGTTCTCGTCGAGCGCGTCGACGTAATCGCGGACGCGGCCCACGGCTCCCTTCGTCTCCAGGTCGCGGGCCATGTCGCTGATCGGCGGCCGGTCGAAGGAGACGCCGCGGAACTTCGGCGGGATCACCGAGGCGACGCCCTTGCCGCGGCCGCGCTTGAGGCGCGCTTCGCGGCACCCGCAGGGTCGCGCCACGTCCTCGGGGCCGAGGATCCAGCCCGAACCGTCGCAGGCGCCCTCAGGACAGGCGCGTTCGGCAAACGGCTCGCTGCGCGCCCCGGGCATCAGAACTCAGGCCCGGCCACGGCGGCGTCCTCGAGCGGCGGCCCTTCGCCGGCCGGCTGCTCGACGGGCGGCTCGTGGCCGCTGTAGTCGGCGAATTTCGGGAAGCGGTCGAGGAAGACGAGCTTCGGCGTCCCGATCGGCCCGTTCCTATGCTTGGCGACGATCACCTCGGCGAGCCCGTCCGGCTCGTCTTCGGGGTCGCGGTAGTAGTCCTCGCGGTAGAGGAAGGCGACGACGTCGGCGTCCTGCTCGATCGAGCCCGACTCGCGCAGGTCGGAGAGCATCGGCTTGGGCGGATGCCGTTGCTCGGGCGCCCTCGAGAGCTGCGAGATGCAGAGCACCGGCACCTCCAGCTCCCTGGCGAGGATCTTCAGGCCGCGACTCATCTGCCCGACCTGCTCGACCCGGTTGGCCCGGGGGTCGTCGGCGCGCATCAGCTGCAGGTAGTCGACGATGACGAGGCCGAGCCCGCCCTGATCCTGCGTCTGGGCGTGGAGTCGTCGTGCCTTGGCGCGCAGGTCGAGCAGCCCCAGGTCCGAGGAATCGTCGAACCAGAGCGGCGCTTCCTCGAGCTCGTTGCAGGCGCGCACGACCTTCGGCCAGTCCTTCTGCGCGACCTGCCCCTTGCGCAGCTTGTCGCCGGAGATCCGCGCCCGGCAGGCGATGAAGCGCTGCGCCAGCTCGACCTCCGACATCTCGAGCGAGAAGAAGGCGACCGGAAGCTTGCGCTTGACGGCGACGTTCTCGGCGATGTTGGCGACCAGGGCGCTCTTGCCCATCGCCGGCCGGGCGGCGACGATGACCAGGTTGCCCGGCTGGAAGCCGCCGGTGATTGCGTCGATGTCGCGGAAGCCCGACGGCGTGCCGGTCAGCTCGGTCTCGCCGGTCGAGAGCTTCTCGAGCCGGTCGACCTCGTCGTGGAGGATCTCGGAGAGCTGGCGGAAGTCGCTCGCCTGCTCTTTGTGCGCGACTTCGAAGAGCAGCTTCTCGGCTCGCTCGGAGAGCTCGCGCGGCTCGCCGTCGCGCTCGTGGACCCAGCCCTGAATCTCCTGCCCAGCGCCCAAAAGCCGCCGCAGCAGCGAGTTCTGTTGGACGATCTCGGCGTAGTGCTTGGCGTTGCCGGCCGCGGGAACCTTGGCCGCGAGCTCGGAGACGTAGTGCTTGCCGCCCGCCGCGTCGATCTCGTTGCGCTGGACCAGCGCCTCGGCGACGCTCAGCTCGTCGACCGGCTTCGAGTCCGCATAGAGGTCGCGGGCGCAGGCGAAGATCCGCCCGTGCTTCTCGAGGTAGAAATCTTCGGCGTTGAGCTTGACCTCGTCGATGACGCGGCTCAGCGCCGGCTCGGCGACGAGCATCGCGCCGAGCACCGATTCCTCGGCCTCGATGTTCTGCGGCGGAACGTGGGTTGCGGCGGGCTGCGGCATCGCTCTAGTTAAGGGCGGCGAGCGGCGGAATCCCGCGGCGGCGCTCCCCTTCCGCCAAGCAAAACAAAGGCCTCCCCGGGGCGAGGCCGGCCTCCCCGCAACTGGCGCGAAAAAGAGCTCGGCACCCGGGTCGAAGTTTCGGTACGAACGTGGGACAGAAAAACTTCAATCCGCGCGTCATGCGTGACGTTCTGTCTGAGAGCATGCGACCATGGAGGCGATGAGGCAGAGCTGGACCGACGAGCGACTGGACGACTTCCGAGGCGAAACCGCCCGTCACTTCGCGGATGTCGACAGGCGCTTCGAGCAGGTCGACAGGCGCTTCGAGCAAGTCGACAGGCGTTTCGACAGGTTGGAAGACCGCATGGAAGAAGGCTTCAAAGAGATGAGGGCGGAATTCGTAGGCCTGCGCCGCGATATGGACCAGCGGTTCGACGCGATGCACCGGATGATGTTCCGCTTCTCCGCACTGATGATCACCGCGTTGATCGCGGCGCTGACGACGTTCGCGACGCAGCTATAGCGACGGGATCTCGCCGCTCGCCTCTTTGCGCCGCTCACCGCGCCGCAGCATCCGCTGGGTGAGGATCGCAATGCTGAGGATCGCCGTCGCGCCGAGGCTGAGCTGGACGCTGAGCAGCCCCTCGCGCGTCCAGTAGACGTCGCGCAGGTCGAGGAGCAGGGCCGCCTCGTCGAAGGTCAGCCCCATCCCGGCACCCATCGGGATCGCCAGCTTGTCCTCCAGCTCGTCGTTGTCGGTCAGCAGCGCCGTGGTGCCGGACGCGAATGCGATCAGGATGCCGGGCACGAAGTGGTGGATGTGGCGGCCGCCGACGCTGACGTTCTGGAACGGCCACCAGCGGTCGCGGATCCCCCAGGTGGACAGCCGCACGAGCGCAAAGGCCCCGAGGAAGCCGGCGAGCAGGTTGAAGAGGACGGTCTCGCTGCGCGGTGCGGCGGCGTAGCCGCTGACCGCAACGTTGACCGTGTCGAGAGCGGCCGCCGGTGCCGCCTCGACCAAGCCGTCGTCGTGTCCGCCCTCGTGGGCGCGCCGCCTCAGCATGCGACCGAACTGGCCGCCGAGCACGGCGCCGGCGCCGCCCAGGGCGACGACGGCGAGGCCGACCGTGGCGCGCTCCGATCGCGCCCAGCCGAGCCGCGTCCTCGCCCTGGCGCGGCGGCTGAGCCGGGTCGGCAGTCTCGTCAGCTAGCTCTCCTCGGCGGCGATGATCGTCTTCACGGTCGCCACCGCTCCGTCGGCAAGCTCGATCTCGACCATGTGGGTGCCGACCTCGCGGATCGGCTGCTCGAGCCGCACTCTGCGTTTTTCGATCTGCAGGTCGCGCGCCTCGCGGATCGCCTCGACGATCTCCCTGGCGCCGACCGAGCCGAACAGTTTGCCGCCGTCGTCGGCCCGCTGGTGGATCGTCAGCACCGTCTTGGACAGCAGGGACGCGGCCTGCTCTTCGCGTTCGGCCCGCGCCTGGGCGGCCTTTTCGGCCGCCGCCTGCCGCCGTTGCGCCTCCTCCAGCGCTCCGGGCGTCGCCGGCGCGGCGAGCTTACGGGGGATGAGGTAGTTGCGAAGGTAGCCGGGCGCGACGTCGACGGGTTCGCCCCGCTGGCCGAGGCTCTCGACGTCCTCGAGCAGGATCGCCTGTGCCATCAACGCTCTCCGACGTAGGGGAGCAGGGCGATCTCACGCGCCCTTTTCACCGCGACCGAGAGTTGCCGCTGATGCTTGCGCGAGAGACCGGTGACCCGGCGGCCCCGCGTCTTCCCCTTGTCGGAGAGGAAGCGGCGCAGCAGGTTGAGGTCCTTGTAGTCGACCGCTTCGGAGTTGATCCGCGTGTATTTGCGCGGACGGACGCGATCCGCGCCGCGGCGTCCGCGGCGCGATGGGGTTGCGGTGTCTCGTCCTCTGGCCATACGCGGCCCGGGATGCTACCGATCCCGGGCCGTCGAGGGGCCTAGAACGGGATGTCGTCCTCGCCGCCGCCTCCTCCACCGCCCGCGGGCGCGCCCGCGTAGTCGGTGGTGTCGGCCGGCACGTCGCTGCCCGGCGTGAACCCGTTGCCGTTACCGCCGGATCCGTCGCGCGAGCCGAGGAACTGCACCGAGTTGGCGATGACTTCGACACTCTGGCGTTTGCCGCCCTCTTTGTCCTCCCACTCGCGCCAGTCGAGACGCCCTTCGACCGCCACCGGGCGCCCCTTGGAGAGGTAGTTGGCGCAGTTCTCGCCCTGCGCCCCCCAGACGGTGACGTCGAAGTAGTTGGGCTTGTCGACCCAGTTGCCGGTCTGGTCTTTGCGCCGGCTGTTGACCGCCACTCGCAGCTTGCAGACCGAAGTGCCGCCCGGCGTGCTGCGCAGCTCGGGGTCCCTGGTCAGGTTGCCGGTGATCACCACCACGTTGATGTTCGAAGCCGCCACGGCTCTCACTCCTCAAGATCGCGTTATCGAGATTCCAGTCTAAGAGCGGCAGCGGCGCGACTCGCCCCCTTCAGCCCGGAATCTGCGAGAAAAGGGCGCCGCTTTACTCGGGGGAGGCGGCGGGCTCGTCGCCGTCCGCCTCGCCGCTGGGCTCCGGCGGCGTCTCCTCGCCGGCCTCCTGGGCGGGAGGCTCCGCAACCGCGGTCTCTGCGGCTGCGGGCTCGGGCGCCGCCTGCCGGGCTGCGCTCTCGTCGGAGCGAGGGCTGGGCCCGTCGCCGGGCCGCTCGCGCGATGCGCTCGGTCCCGGCGCAGACGTGGCCGGCGGGACCATGATCGGCGTATCGGAGTCGACTTTGAAGATGCGGAAGCGGAGCACGCCGTCGGCGATCTTCAGGTTGTGGTCGAGCTGCTCGAGCAGCTCGGTGGGCGCCTCGAAGCGGTACCAGCGGTAGTCGGCCTCGTTGCGCTGCTTGATCTCGTAGGCCAGCTTGCGCAGCCCCCACACGTTCTCGTGTTTGAGCGTGCCGGCCGTCTCGATCTGCCGTTTCGCCTCCTGCGCCACGGCGTCGCGGGCCGCGGGGTCCTGCCCCGGGTCGAGCATCAAGACCAGCTCGTATTCGCGCATTGCCGCCAAAACGGCGTCGGACTATAGCCAGACGCTAGTGAGGGGCGAACTCCGCCGAGCCGTCTTCGGGGGGTGGCGGC
>DATABM010000081.1:0-21125 GCA_036259555.1 Solirubrobacterales bacterium | reverse complement strand
GCCGGATCGGCCGCGATGCTCGCGGCCGATGCCCGGCCCCAGCAGCGCGGGAAGGGCGAGGCGACGGCGGTCGACGGCCTCGCGCTCGGGGTGGCCCAGGCCACGGCGCTCGCCCCGGGCGTCTCGCGCAACGGCGTGACGCTCGCGGCGGCGCGCTGGCGGCGTTTCTCGCGCGACCAGGCGAACCTGCTCTCGCGCACGATCGCCCTTCCCGTCATCGTCGGCGCGACCGTGCTCAAGGGCGTGCGGCTGCGCCAGCGTGGCGCCTCGCCGGCCCTGCGCCGCTCGATGGCGATCGGCGCCTCCTCCTCGTTCGTATCGACTCTGGCCTCCCAACGCCTGATCGGCCTCGTCGAGCGCGACCGGGCGCTCTGGCCCTACGCCGCCTACCGCGCGGCTCTGGCCGGTCTCGTCCTGCGCAAGCTGCGTCGCTGACGTCCAAATGTCCCGCGGATTTGGATACACTTCCAAGTCCTTGGATGAATTTGGATGAATTTGGATGAAGACGGATAGCCCGCGGTGTACGTAGAGGCCCCACCTTTCGACTCGTCGGTCTTCGACGCGGACATTCCGCTCGAGCGGATGATGGCGGCGATGAAGCTGCCCGCCGACCCCCGCACGCGGAGCGCGTATCTGCACTGGGACAAGGTGCGACGGCTCGATCCCCCCGACGGGCTCAGCGCGAAGGAGTGGTGGTGGGCGATCAAGCTCAGGCGCAATGGCAACGTGCGCGAGCTGCCGCTGAGCGATTCGGATGGGAACCGCTTCACCTACGGCCTTCCCGACATCGTCCTCAAGGGCCTCCGCCTCGTCGACCAACGCTGCAGCGGCGAGGTGGCGATGGAGGACGTGATCACCTCGGAGCGCGGCGCGCGGCAGCGCTATCTCGTCAACTCGCTGATGGAGGAGGCGATTCGCTCAAGCCAGCTCGAGGGCGCGACGACCTCCCGTCGCGTGGCGAAGGAGCTCCTGCGCAGCGGACGGCCGCCCAAGGACCGCAGCGAGCGGATGATCGTCAACAACTTCAGGGCGATCCAGTTCATGCGCAACGAGATCGGCGAGCGCCTGACGCCGGCGTCGGTGCTCGAGCTGCACCGGATCGTCACCGACGGAACCCTCGACGACCCCGACGCCGCCGGGCGCCTGCAACGGCCCGGCGAAGAGCGGGTGGCCGTCTTCGACCGCGACGACGGGCGACCGATCCACCGGCCGCCCCCGGCCGAACAACTGCCCGATCGGCTGCAGGCGCTGTGCGACTTCGCCAACGAAGGGGAAGACGGCGAGCTGTTCATCCATCCGGTCATCCGGGCGATCCTCCTCCACTTCTGGCTCGCCTACGACCACCCGTTCGAGGACGGCAACGGGCGGACGGCGCGCATCCTCTTCTTCTGGTCGATGAAGGAGAGCGGCTACTGGCTCGTCGAGTATCTGCCGATCTCGAAGATCCTGCGCGGGGCTCCGGCGCAGTACGCGCGCGCCTTCCTCGAGACGGAGACCGACGGCGGGGACACGACCTACTTCCTCGTCCACCAGCTCGCCGTGATCGCGCGGGCGATCGAGGACCTCCATCGCTACCTGCGCCGCAAGACCGCCGAGATCAAAGAGGTCGAGACGCTGATGCGCGGCTCCGACGGCTACAACCACCGCCAGCTCAGCCTCCTCTCCGACGCCCTGCGGCACGCCGATCGCGCCTACACCCTCGGCGGTCACGCCGAGACTCACCGGGTCACCCACGAGACCGCGCGCGCGGATCTGTCCCGACTGGCGAAGCGGGGGCTGATGGTGCGGCGGAAGGTCGGCCGCGAGTACGTGTTCGAACCCGCTCCCGACCTACCGCAGCGCCTGAAAGAATCGCCCGCGTGAGCGACACGGACGCCTACGCGAAGGCCGGAGTCGACCAGGGTGCGGCGGATTCGGCGGTCGCCGGGCTGGTCAGGGCGCTGGGAGCGATCGAGCTCGGCCGGCCGTCGCGACAGGTTCCGCTGCCCGGCCATTACGCGAGCGTGATCAAACTCGACGAGCGGCTCGGGATCGCCCTCTCGACCGACGGGGTCGGCACCAAGCTGCTGGTCGCCGAGCAGCTCGAACGGTTCGACACGGTCGGCATCGACTGCGTCGCGATGAACGTCAACGACGTCATCTGCGTCGGCGCCGAGCCGCTGGCGATGCTCGACTACATCGCCATAGAGCGGGCCGATCCGGAGGTCTGCGAGCAGATCGGCATCGGTTTGGCGCGAGGCGCCGAGTTGGCCGGTATCGAGATTCCCGGCGGTGAGCTGGCCCAGCTCGGCGACATGGTGCGGGGCTTCGACGTGGCCGGCGCCTGCTTCGGCACCGTGGCGCTCGACGCGGTAGTCGACGGCTCCGCGGTGCGTCCCGGCGACGCGGTGATCGGCCTGCCCTCGTCGGGCCTCCACTCCAACGGCTACACGCTCGCCCGCGCGGCGCTCGCAGATCTGCCCCTCGGCGAGGACCCGGAAGGGCGGCTCGGCCGGCCGCTCGGCGACGTCCTGCTCGAGCCGACCGAGATCTATGTGAAGCCGGTGCTGGAGCTGCTGCGCTCCGAGGTCGACGTGCGCGGCCTCGCCCACATCACCTCGGGCGGCTTGGGCAACCTGCTGCGGCTCTGCTTCGACGGCGGCTTCGAGATCGACGCTCCGCTCCCCGTCCCGCCGATCTTCCAGCTGATCGCCGAGCGAGGCTCCGTCCCTGACGCTGAGATGAACGAGGTCTTCAACATGGGCTGCGGCTTCTGCTGCGTCGTCGCCGCCGGGGACGCGGATGCCGCCGTGGGGCTGCTGAGCCGGCATTACCCCGGCGCGAAGCGGGTCGGCAGGGCCATCGAGGGTTCGCGCGAAGTCCTGCGGGGATGACCGCCCAGCCCTCCAGTTCGATGATCGGCACCCTGCTCTCGGGCCGTTACAGGCTGGAGGCGAAGCTGGGCAGCGGCGGGATGTCGACCGTCTACCTGGCCCGCGACGGGACGCTCGACCGGCCGGTGGCGGTGAAGGTGATGCACCGCGAGATGTCCGAGCAGGAGGACCAGCTGCAGCGCTTCCGGCAGGAGGCGCGCGCGGTCGCCAAGCTCTCGCACCCCAACGTCGTCTCGGTGATCGACGCCGGCGAGGACGGCGGGCACCCCTACATCGTCTTCGAGTACGTCAAGGGCGAGACGCTGAAGCAGCGGATCAAGCGCGAGGGGGCGCTCGAGACGCAGGATGCGATCGCCTACGCGATCGAGGTGGCTCGCGGACTCGGCGTCGCCCACGCCCGCAACATGGTCCATCGCGACATCAAGCCGCAGAACGTCTTGATCGACGAGGAGGGGCGGGCGAAGCTGACCGACTTCGGGATCTCCCGTCAGCTCGAACAGGACGGCGTGACGGCGACCGGCCGGGTGCTGGGCACGACCGACTACGTCGCCCCCGAGCAGGCGATGGGGAAACCGGTCGACCCGCGCTCCGACATCTACTCGCTCGGCGTCGTCCTCTACGAGATGCTGGTAGGGCAGGTCCCGTTCAGCGCCGACAGCCAGGTCGGCGTCGCGATGAAACACGTCAACGAGGAGCTGCCCGACGTCCAGCGCCGGCGGCCGGAGGTCTCGGCGGCGGTGGCCCTCGTCGTCGAGAGGGCGACGACGAAGGACCCGGCCGAGCGCTACCAGACGGTGGCCGAGATGGTCGACGACCTCGAGACGGCGCTCGAAGTCGAAGCTGCGCGAGCCGGATCGACGACCGGTGAGGCGACGAGCGTGCTGGAGGCCGTTCCGCCCCCGAAGCGCAAGCTCTCGCGCCGTTCGCGAATCTCCGGGGCGGCCGTCCTGGCGCTTCTGCTGATCGGCGGCGGTGCCTTGGTCGCCGTGCAGCTGATCTCGAGCGGCATCGGCGGCGGCGGCGCCAACGAGGGCAAAGGAGCGCCGGTTCCGATCGTCTCGGCGACCGACTACGACCCGCAGGGCGACGGGGAGGAGGGCAGCGATACGGTCGACCTGGCCGCCGATGGGAATCCCACCGGCACCGCGTGGGAGAGCGAGCACTACGACGCGGACTCCTTCGTGGAAATCAAGACGGGGCCGGAAGCGGGCGTTGGCGTTTACGTGACGACCGGCTCGCCGGCACGGCCGGAACGGATGATCGTCCGCTCCCCGACCCCGGACTGGGACGCCAAGGTCTTCGCCGCCGCGGACGGCCCGCCGGAAGACCTCGAAGGCTGGGGCGAAGCGGTCGGCGAGGTCAGCGGCGCCGGCGGCACGGAGGAGATCGGCCTGCGTGTGCGCCAGCCCTCGACCTACTTCCTGCTCTGGTTCACGAAACCGTCCGCGGCCCGCGACGAACCGGACCGCTACCAGGTGGAGGTAAGCGACATCAAGCTGCTGGGCTAGAGGCGTCCCAAGCGACGGGCCGGCAACGCGGCCTAGAACTCGTGTGAGCGCGTCTGCTCGTAGCGGTCGCAGGCCAGCTCGACCAGGCGGTCGCACAGCTGCGGGTAGGGCAGGCCGCTCGCCTCCCAGAGCTTTGCGTAGACGCTTGTTTGGGTGAAGCCGGGCATCGTGTTGATCTCGTTGACGAGGATCGTCCCGTCCGGCTCGACGAAGAAGTCGCAACGGGCGAGGCCCGCGCAGCCGCCCAGCGTGAAGGCCTCGACCGCCAGCTCGCGCAACCGCGTCAGCTGGTCGTCGGGCAGGTCGGCGGGGACGACCAGCTCCATCCCCCCCTCGCCGTACTTCGTCTCGTAGTCGTACCAATCGCCGTGGGCGACCACCTCGCCCGCCAGCGAGGCCTCGGGCCGCTCGTTGCCGAGCAGCGAGCACTCGACCTCGCGCCCGTTGGCGGAGGCCTCGACGATCACCCGTGGGTCGTGGCGCAGCGCCAGCTCGACCGCTCGGTCGAGCTCCGCGTCGACCCCCTCGACCCTGCTGATCCCGACACTGGACCCGAGCCGCGAAGGCTTGACCCAGAGCGGCGACCCCATCGCCGCGCAGCGCTCGCGCCAGCCCTCTTCGCCGACCGCGGCGAAGTCGACCTGCGCCAACCCGTGCTGGGCGAAAAGCCGCTTCAGGGTCAGCTTGTCCATGCAGATCGCCGAGGCGAGGACGTCGGAGCCGACGTACGGGACGTCGAGCCACTCGAGCAGCCCCTGGATGCTGCCGTCCTCGCCGAACGGTCCGTGCAGCGCCGGAAAGACCACGTCGGCCCCGAGCAGGCCGCTGCCGGGCGAGAGGGCGACAGGGCCGCCCTCCCAGTCCCAGGCACCCTCGCGGTCGAGCGTGACCCGGACCGCTTCGTGTCCCGCTGCCTCCAGCCCCTCGGCGACGGCCGCGCCCGACTGCAGCGAGACCTCGTGCTCGGAGGAGCGGCCGCCGCAGAGCACCGCGACCCTCATTCGGCTTCCCCTTCCGGTTCGCCGGAGCTCGGCGTCCGCTTGCCGACGACGATCGTCACGCCGGCGCCCGGTTCGACTTCGGACCCCGGTGGCGGGAACTGGTCGGTGACCCGCCCGATCTGCGGTTCGACTTCCGTCGGCTGTTCGGTCACGTTGGGGTCGAGGCCCGCCGCGCGCAGCGCCTCCACCGCTTCGCGGCGTTCGTCGCCAATCACGTTCGGCACGGTGACCTGCTCTTCGCCGGCCGAGACGACGATCGCCACCGTGGAGCCGCGCGGCAGCTCCGAGCCGGCGCTCGGCGATTGGCGGATGACCTCGCCGGCGGCCGCCGAGCTTTCTTCTTCTTCGACGCTCGGCGAGAGGTCGCGCGAGCGGATCTGCTGCACGGCCACCGAGCGCTGCGTCCCCACCAGGACGGGGACTTTGATCAGCTTCGGGCCTTTGGAGACGATCAGCACGACGGTCGAGCCACGGGTGGCGGTCGAGCCGCCGGACGGCGTCGACTTGATCGCGATCCCGGCTTCCACCTCTTCGGAGTTGACCTCGCGCACGAGCGGCTCGAAGCCGGCTTCTTCGAGAGCGGCGACAGCCTCTTCCTCGGTCTCGCCGGCGGTCCCCGGCACCTTCGCCGAGCCGGGGCCGGCGCTCACCGTCAGATCCACCTTCGGCTTGGAGCAGAAGAAGCTGAGGAAGGCGCAGTCGAGCGATGCCTCGCCGCTGCTCGGGTCCTGCTCGAGGACGGTTCCCGCGACTGCTTCGCGGCGCACCCGGTTGACCTCGGCGACCTTGAAGTCGTTCTGCTCGAGAAGCGAAATGGCGACGCTCAGCTGCTCACCGGTCACCGGCGGGACCTCGGTGTTGGTGTCCCGGGTCAGCGCCAGCCCGGCGAGGACTCCCAGCAGTACGGCAAGCGCCACGAGGCCCCAGAGCCAACGGCTGCGCCGCCGTTCCTCCTCGACCGCCCCGGCGGCAGCCGCCTCCTCGGGACCGACCACGGGGGGCGGCAGGGGCGCGAACGCCGCCGTGCCCTCTCCCACCGCTCCCGGCTCGCGCAGGGCCGCCTCGAGCGCGGCGATGAACGCCTCGGCGCTCTGGAAGCGCTGGCCCGGCTCCTTCTCCAGCGACCGCATCGTCACGGCGTCGAGGGCCGGGGAGACGTTTGGGTTGACCGAGCTGGGCCGCTGAGGCAGGTGGGAGACCTGCTTCATCGCGATCGCCACGGCGGAGTCCGCCTCGAACGGAACCCGACCCGTCAGCGCCTCGTAGAGGATCACCCCGACCGAGTAGAGATCGGACACGGCTGTCACTTCCTGCCCCTGTGCCTGCTCCGGCGAGAGGTAGTGGGGCGTGCCCATCACCGAGCCGACCTGGGTGATCTCCGATGCCCCCGCGCGGGCGATGCCGAAGTCGGTGACGGTCGCCTTGCCTTCGGCGTCGACGATCACGTTCTGCGGCTTCAGGTCGCGGTGGACGACCCCGTGGCGATGGGCGAAACCGGCCGCCTCGAGGACCTGACGGACTAGCCCGACCGCCTGGTCGGGTGCCAGCCCCTGGTCGATCAGCGCCTTGAGCGAGCGGCCCTCGAGAAGCTGCATCGCGATGTAGTAGGTGCCGTCGACGTCGCCGCGGTCGAAGACGGCGACGATGTTGGGATGCTGGAGGCCGGCCGCGGCCTCAGCCTCGCGGCGGAAACGCTCGACGAACTCGCGGTCCTGCGCGAAGCGCCGGTGGAGGACCTTCAGCGCGACCTGTCGCTGAAGGTGCGAGTCCTCGGCGAGCCAGACGTCGGCCATGCCGCCGGAGCCGAGCCGGCGCAGGACCCGGTAGCGGCCGTCGACGACGCTGCCCTCGCTCACCTCGAGCACGCCAGCCCCCATGCCTCGCCGACGGGCCGATTCGTCAAGCCGGAGTTGACTTTTCGGCCCACCGGCGGCTGTTCTATCTCATTCATCGTCGATCAACGTTTCGGCGACTTCGCGGAAGATCGGCGCCGCCAGCTCGCCGCCGAACGAGTCGGTGCACTCGACCGTCGCGGCGATCGCGATCTCGGGATCGTCGGCGGGGGCGAAGCCGATGAACCAGGCCTGGTTGTCGCCGCCGCCGACGCAGCTGTCGTTGAACGGCGTTTCAGCGGTGCCGGTCTTGCCGGCGACCGGGACGCCTGGGATCGCCGCGTTCGTGCCGGTCCCTTCGCTGACGACGCCTTCCATCGCGTCGGTCAGCGCCGCAGCCGTCTCCTCCTCCATCGCCTGGCTGTAGCGGGAGGGATCGAGCCGCTCGGTCACCCTCCCGTCGGGGTCGACGACGCGGCTCCAGATCTGCGGCTTCATCAGGGTGCCCCCGTTGGCGACCGCCGCCGCCACCTCGGCCATCTGCAGCGGCGTCACCGCCAGCCGCTCCTGGCCGATCGCGATCCGCGCCACGTCGACCGGGTCGCCGCGGCCGAGCAGGTCGCGTCCTTCGAAGACCCCGCTGCGGTAGACCTGATCGTCGGGCAGGTCGATGGCAGGCGTCGAGCCGAAGCCGAAGCGGTCCATATAGTCGAAGAGCGGGTCGGCCCCGATCTTTTCGCCGAGCTGGGCGAACCAGGTGTTGACCGAGCCGGTCAGCGCCGGTTCGAGCGGGATCGGGCCGTAGGAGGCCCCGTCGGCGTTGGCGAGCGGCTGTCCCTGCACGTCGATCGTGCTCGGTGCGTCGATCGTCGACTCGAGCGTGATCGCGCCGGTGTCGAGGCCCGCGGCGGCGGTCACGACCTTGAAGGTCGAGCCGGGCGGGTACTGGCCCTGCGTCGCCCGGTTGAGCAGCGGCGATTCAAGCTCGTTCTGGTTCAGCTCGGTAAGTTCGAAGGGCACGCGATTGGGGTCGTATGGCGGGTTGGAGGCCAGCACCCGCACCCGTCCGGTGCTCGGCTCGATCGCGACGACGGCGCCGAAGCCGACGGCTTCCAGCGCCCCGAGCGCAACCCGCTGCGCTTCGGGATCGAGGTTGGTGACGACATCGTTCCCCTCCTGCGTCTGGCCGCGCAGCTCGTCGAGCAGCGAGACGAACTCCGACTCGTTGCCGACCAGCTCGTCGTTGTGGAACTGCTCGAACTCGCTGTCGCCCTCGCGGACGAAGCTGTAGCCGACCGGGTGCCCGAAGAGCGACCCTTCCGGATAGCGCCGCAGGTAGCGAAGGTTGTCGCCCCGCCCCTTGCGCACCGAGCGGGCGATCACGGTGCCGTCGTCGGCGAGGATGCGGCCACGCTCGATCCGCTGCTGCTCGAGCAGCGGCCGCTTGTTGGCCGTCTTTTCCTTCAGCGCCTCGGCGTCGAACACGGACCAGTAGGACGTGAAGCCGACCAGCACCGCGAAGAGGACGACGATCAGGCCGAATAGCTTGACGATCTGGCTGTTCATCGCTTCAGGCCGGCTCCGGTGCGAGGGGGCCGGTCCGGGCCGCGGCCGTCGCCTCGCGGCGCGCCCGATCGGAGACGAGCAGGAGCAGCGCCAGCAGCACGAAGTTCGCGACGATCGAGCTGCCGCCGTAGCTGACGAAGGGCAGGGTGACGCCGGTCAGCGGGATGACGCGGGTGACGCCGCCGATGATCACGAAGGCCTGAATCGCGAAGACGGCGGTCAGGCCGGTCGCCAGCAGCTTCGAGAAGCCGTCGTCGGCAAGCAGCGCGATCTTGAAGCCGCGCGCCGCGAACAGCAGGTAGGCGAGGATCACAGCGCAGGCGCCGAAGAGGCCGACCTCGTTGACGATCAGCGAGTAGATCGTGTCGGTGTGGGCGGCGGGCAGGAGCGGGTCGTTCGTTCCGGGGATCTCGATCAGCGCCTGGCCGAAGCCGACCCCGAAGAGGCCGCCGTCGGCCTGGGCGAAGATCGACTGCAGGACCTGGTAGCCGGTGTTGGAGGGGTCCCGGTAGGGGTCGAGCCAGATTTGGACGCGGTCGTGGACATGGGGGACCGTCGAGGCGAAGAACCAGGCGCCGGCGAGGAACATCGCCATTCCTATCGCCACGAACGAGAACCGGGCGGTGGCGACGTAGAGCAGCGCCAGGAAGGCGGCGAAGAACATCAGCGAGCTGCCGAGATCTCGGATGAAGACGAGCATGAACATCGCCGCTCCCCAAACCACCAGCAGCGGACCGAGGTGCTTCAGGGGCGGAAGCGTCACGCCGAGGACACGTCGGGCCCCGACGATCAGCATCTCGCGATGCTCGCGCAGGTAGCTGGCGAGGAATATGACGATGCAGATCTTCGAGAACTCGGCCGGCTGGAAGGCGAGCGGGCCGAGCTTCACCCCGAGGTAGGCGCCGTTGACCTGCTGGCCGATCCCCGGCAGCCGCGGCGCGAGGAGCAGCAGCAGGCCGGCGATCGCGATCGTGTAGCGGTAGCGCTCGAGCACCTCGTAGTCGCGCAGGAAGTGGATCGCCAGGGCGAAGAGGACGAGGCCGAGCACGAACCAGTTGGCCTGGTCGCGGGCCAGGTCGGCGTCGATGCGGTAGACCATCACCAGGCCGAAGGCGGTGAGCAGGGCGGCGAGCGGGAACAGATACGGATCGGCGTTGGGGAGTCGCAGCCGCAGGTAGACGTGAGCGGCGAGGCAGACGGCGAGGAAGTAGGCGCCGTAGACGAGGCTGAGGTCGCCCACCTCCGCCTGCTCCTGAGCGAAGACGGCGGCGAAACCGGCGCTGAGCAGCAGCGCCACCGGTACGAGCGCGATCAGCTCGCGGTTCCTCGCCGACCTCACGGGGCGCTCCTCACAACTCCGCCCGCGTGCTCTGCTCCCGCTCGCTCGCGCCGACGATCACCGGCTGCCACGCTCGCTCGCTCTCGCGTCTGCCGCGGGCGGGCGGTCTTCGCTCGACGAGCGCCCGATCTCCGCCCGTTCGATCTCTTCGACCAGCGAGACAGCGTCCTCGCGTGAGCGCAGCTCGTGCCCGGTCACCGCGTCGCGGCGCTTGCCGACCAGCGAGCCGGTCTGGATCGGGCTCGCGTAGCGCTCCTCGTAGAGCTCGAGACCGAGCGGCAGGTCGTAGGGGAGGCCGCGGTACAGCGCCACGCGGCCCGCCTCGTCGGTGCCGAGGAACCAGACCTGGCGGCTCGCGTACCAGCCCCCGCTTAGCAGCGCCGCGACGAGTGCGAGCGCGGCCAGCGCCTTGGCGGCGGTGCGCAGCGGCCGCCGCCGTGGTTGGGCGGCGAGCTGCTCACGGCGCTCCCGAGCGGCCCTGGCCGCAGCGCGGCGGCGCACCTCGGTCGCCGTCAGCCCGGCCTCCTCCGCAGCGCTGCCGACCAGCGTCGCATCGCCCGCATCGTCGTTGGAGGAGGCGCGGCGCGGCGCGGCAGCGTCGTCGAGCCGGAAGGCGAGGGCCGTGATATTGTCGCGACCGCCCGCCTCGTTGGCCGCGTCGACCAGGGCCCGGACCGCGTCCTTCATCGAGCCCGCCCTGCCGAGGACCGAGGCGATCCGCTCCTCGCCGACCATCGTCGTCAGCCCGTCCGAGCAGAGCAGGAAGACGTCGCCGGGGGCCGCGGGGACGGTCTGCACGTCGACCTCGACCCGGGGCTCGGGGCCGAGCGCGCGGGTGATGATCGAGCGCTGGGGATGGTCCTCTGCCTGAGCGTCGGTGATCTGACCCTTGCGGCGCATCTCCTCGACCAGGGAGTGGTCGCGGGTCAGCTGCTCGAGCGTGCCGCCGCGCAGCCGGTAGGCGCGGCTGTCGCCGACGTGCCCGATCCCGACCTCCTCGCTCTCGGCGTTGACGATCGCGGCGGTGATCGTCGTCCCCATGCCGGCCCGCGAGGGATCTGAGCGAGCGAGCTCGTGGATCTCGCGGTTCGCCGCCTCGATCGTCTCGCGCAGGACGCGCTCGGGTGGCGCGTCGGGCAGGTCCCGGTCGAAGGCGTCGGCCGCTGCCTTCGACGCGACCTCACCGGCCTGGGCACCGCCCATCCCGTCGGCGACGACGAAGATCGGCGGGCGGACGTAGAACGAGTCCTCGTTCTCGCTGCGCTGGCGACCGGTGTCGGTGCGGAAGGCCTGGTCGTCGATGCGAAGCATCGCTATCCACCACCGCCTCGGCCCATCACGCCACCTCGAACCTGAACTCGGTGTCGCCGATCCGCACCACGTCGCCGTCAATCAGCTCCGCCTCGCCGTGCAGCTGGGCGTCGTTGAGCAGCGTCCCGTTGGTGGAGCTCATGTCTTCCACGTAGGTTCGGCCATCGCGAGAGAAGATCCTGGCGTGGACGCCGGAGGCGTAGCGGTCGTCGATCCGCAGATCGGCTTCGCCGGAGCGGCCGATCGAGAGGCCGCCGATCAGGTCGAAGCGCTCGCCCTCCCGCAGACCGCCGCCGCGCAGGGCGACGAGCCAGGCGTCCGTGGCCGCCGGCGCATCGGCGAGCGGTGCGACGGCGTGAAAGCCGGTTGCGTCGCGGGCCGGCGCGATCGTGCCGCGGAGGTCCTTGAGCGCGCTGCGCGCGACGCCCAGCAGGAAGAGATAGAGAACGGCGAGGAAGCCGAACTTCAGTGCGACGCTGATCGGGTCGTAGTCCACGCCGGGAAGACTCTCATTGCTCGACGTCGAACCGGAACGTCGTGGTCCCGAGGGTCACCCGGTCGCCGGCATTCAGGCGGGTCGAGCCGACGCGACGGTCGTTGACCTTCACCCCGTTGGTCGAGCCGAGATCGGCGATCGTCCACTCGCCCGACGGCGCGCGCCGCAGCTCGGCGTGGTGGCGGGAGACGTTCGGGTCGCGCAGGACGCAATCGGCGTCCTTGGCGCGACCGATCGTCGCGCGCGGCCCGTCGAGGACGTAGCGGCGGTCGCCGAGGGCCACGACCGCTTGGGTCACCACCTCGGCACCGGCCGACTTCGGCTCGGAGGCCGGCGCGTCCCGAACCGCCGAGTAGACCATCGTGTGGCCCTCCTCGCCCTGGCTTGGGTTCGCTCCCTCCTGGGCAGGCGGCTTGACGAGGCGGGCCTGGATGCCGAACTCCCCGAGGCGCAACCGCTCGTCGGTCTCGAGCGCCACGGACGGCCGGGTCAGCAGGTCGTAGCTGCGACGCCGCGCGTGCTCGAGCAGGTAGCCCGCCAGCTCCTGCTCCAGCGAGCGCTCGTACCCCTCCAGCCGCGTGCGGTCGCGGGCTGAGAGGTAGACGGTGTACTCGTTGGGCACGTAGACCCGGGCGACGCCGGCGGTCTTGTTGGCGTCCATCTCCTTGGCGAGCTTGCGGGCCAGCTCGACCGGCTGCACCTCCGAGCTGAAGGCGCGGCTGAACACGCCCTCGACAAGGCCTTCGATCCGACTCTCGAGGTTGCGCAGGACGCTGATCGGGGAATCCTAGGGGAGGACCGCGCCGTGGCCGAGCGCAAGCCAGGCCCCGGCCAGCACCGCCGCGGCGGCCGCCGTGAGGCGCAGCCCAAGGGTCGGCGAGGCGTTCGGGACGTGGTCGGCCAGATGCTCCAGCGAATCCTCGATAGCCGTGCCCAGCTCCTCCAGGCCAGGTCGCCGGCCGGGGCGCCGCTCGAGGCAGGCGTCAACCGTTTCGCAGAGGTCGCGCGGTAGGTCCGGGCGGAGCCGGCGCAGACGGCGTGGCCGGCCACCGATCGCCCGGGCCGTCGCGGCTGGCGTCGCGCGCCGGTTCGGGTTCTCTCCGCTCCAGCACTCGTACAGGGTGAGGGCGAGGGAGTAAACGTCGGCCTCGGGGCCCGCGGCCTTGCCTTCCGCCTGCTCTGGCGCCATGTAGGCGAGGGTCCCGACGACGTCCCCCGGCGCCGTCAGGGCCGCGCTGTCGGCGAGGCGGGCGACGCCAAAGTCCATCAGCTTGGCGCGCGGCTCGCCGTCGTCGCCGACGAGGACGTTCTGCGGCTTGACGTCGCGGTGCACGACGCCGCGAGCGTGCGCGTGGTCCAGTGCCTCGCAGAGATCGGCCCCGACCTCGGCGATCTCGCGATCGCTGAGGGTCCCGTCGGCGCTCAGCTGTGCGAGCGTCGCGCCCTCCACCATCTCCGTGACGAGCAGGGCGTTGCCGTCCTCCTCGCCCATCTCGTAGAGGGTGACGATGCCGGGGTGGTTCAGCCGGGCGGCGGCCTGCGCCTCGCGCAGGACCCTGCGCCGCGCCTCGCCCTGCGACTCGATCGCCTTCACCGCGACGCTGCGCTCGAGCCGACCGTCCCAGGCCTCGTAGACCACGCCGAACCCGCCGCTGCCGATGCGGCGCTCGATCAGGAACCGGTCGAGTACGAGCGAGCCCACCACAGCGTCCACCGACTTCGCCGTCCGCCGGCCCCCTCCTGCGAGGGCAGTGCAAAAAACGCACCGTTTGCGGGGGGTCTGGCGGCGGCGACCTACGCGCTGTGCATACTCTCCCGCCAGCCAACCAGCTTGGAGAGCCGCTCGTGGAGGATTCGCCCGCATCCCGCCCGCCGCGCCGTCCGCGGCCCAGACGCCGCCCGGAACGTCAGCAGATCCTTCTGCGCCGCGGTCTCGCGCTCGGCGTCGGCCTGCTGATCCTGATCCTGATCGTGCTCGGCGTGCGGGGTTGCCTCGACGCCCGCAAGGATCGTGCCCTGCGCGACTACGCGACCGACGTCGCCCAGATCGTCGACGAGACCGATCAGACGAGCAAAAGCTTCTTCGGCAAGCTCGCGGATCCGGGCAGCCTCTCCGTCACCGAGTTCGTCGCCGAGGTCCAAGCGGACCGCAGCGCGATGGACAACTACCTCTCGCGGATCGACGGGCTCGACGCTCCCGGCGACATGGCGGAAGCGCAGGAGGCACTGGAACTGACGTACGCCCTGCGCGCCGGCGCGATGGCGGAAATCGCCGAAAAGATGAGCACGGCGCTCGGCGACGTCGGAGCCGATAAAGCAACCGCATCGATCGCCAGGCAGATCCGCAAGCTGCTGGCCAGCGACGTGCTCTATGCCTCGGTCGTCCGCCCCGAGATGGAGGCGGCGCTCGCCGACAACGGCATCGAAGAGGAGGTGCCGGAAAGCGTCTTCGTCCCCGACGACACCAAATGGCTCGACGAAGCGGAAGTGGCCGACGCACTGGGCCAGGTGAGCGGCGCGACGGGCGAAGCGACGCCCGGCGTGCACGGGCTCGAACTGACGGGAGTGGCGATCAACGGCACCGAACTCTCGCCCGAAGAAGCTGCCTCGATCAGCGCCGAAGAAACGGCGGAACTCGAAGTGACGGTCGAAAACCAGGGCGAATCGACCGAGAACGGCGTCACGGTCTCGGTGACGTTCGACGGCACCAGTCTGCAGGAAGAGATCAGCGCGATCGAACCGCTCGAAACCGCAACGGCGACGATTCCGTTGGTCCCGACCCCCAAAGGGGAAGTGACGCTGGAAGTGGAAGCCGAGCCGGTGCCCGGCGAGGAGTTCTCCGACAACAACCAGGACAGCTACACGGTCAGCTTCGAATGAGGGTCGCCTATCTGGGCCCTGCCGGCACCTTCACCGAGGACGCCCTGAGCGAGGCGGCGCCGGACGAGGAGATCGAGCCCCTGCGCACTCCGACGGTCGCCGACGCGATCCTCGCCGTCGAGCGCGGCGAGGCCGAGCGCGCCTTCGTGCCCTTCGAGAACTCGACCGAGGGGTCGGTGCGCAGCACGCTCGACACGCTCGCCTTCGAAGCGGAGGAAGTGACGATCGTCGGCGAGCACGACTTCGAGGTCCACGCCCACCTGATCGCCCGTGAGGGGATCGAGCTGGGCGACGTCGCAGCGGTCCTCTCCCACCCACAGCCGCTCGCCCAGTGCGCCCGCTTCCTGCGCGACCAACTGCCGGGCGTCGAACGGCGCAGCGTCAGCAGCACCGCCGAGGCGGTGCGCATGGTCGGCGAGTCGGTGCGCCCTTGGGCGGCGATCGGCGCTCGCGCCGCGGCAGTCCGCTACGGCTGCGTCGTCCTGCGCGAGGGAATCGAGGACGAGCCCGACAACGTCACCCGCTTCGTCTGGATAGCGCCGAGCGGAACGGAGCCCGACGCCGGTGAGCGCTGGCGCACCTCGCTCGTCTTCTCCGAGCTGGGGGCGGACCATCCTGGAGCGCTGGTCGAGGCGCTCCAGGAGTTCTCGAACCGAGCCGTCAACCTGTCGCGGATCGAGTCGCGCCCGCTGCGGCGCGGGCTCGGCCGCTACATGTTCTTCATCGACGCGGAAGGCGCCCTCGAGGACCCGCCGATACGCGAGGCGCTGGCGGAGCTGCGCACGAAGGCCGAGTCGGTGCGGATACTCGGTTCGTATCCGGCGGGCTAGGGGTGACCGCCGGGCCTGCGTAGAATTCCCGACCAACATGGCACGCGTCCTCGTCCTGAACGCGACGTATGAGCCGATCAACGTCTGCACGTTGAGAAGGGCGACCGTGCTGCTGCTGAAGGAGAAGGCCGAGCTGCTGGAGCGGCGCGAGGGAGCGATCCACTCCGAGCGGATGACCTTGGAGCGCCCCGACGTGATTCGTCTCGTCAACTACGTCCGGGTGCCGCGCGAGGCCCACCGGCGGCGCATCACCCGCCGCGCCGTGCTCGCCCGCGACGCCTGGACCTGCCAGTACTGCGGCTCGCGCAAGTCGGGCCTCACCGTCGACCACGTCATTCCGCGCAGCCGCGGCGGCAAATCGGTCTGGGAGAACATCGTCGCCGCCTGCGCCGCATGCAACCGCCGCAAGGGCAACCGCCTGCCCCGCGAGATTCAGATGCACCCACGCAAGCGCCCCAAGGCGCCGCCCCCCACGGTTTTCATCCAGGTGGCCTCACCGTCGATTCCCCCGGCCTGGCAGCAGTACTTACCCGCCGCCGCTTAGCTCTCTCAAGACGATCGCCGCTGCAGTCCACCAGCTGCGCTGGAGGACGGTGCGGGCGAGTAGCCGGCGCCTAGCCTCCCCCCGGCACCGCGGAGTAACTCTTTGGCGCCGAAGGCGCCATCCAAATCAGCTCCGAGCGAAGCGAGGTGCTTGGGCGTAGCGCCGGCTACTCGCCCGCACCGTTGGAGGAGGCCTCGAGCTCCTCCTGCCCGGGCGCGGCGCCGTCCGGAGCCGCCGCCTCGTCCGACTCAGACGACTCGACCACCAAGGCCACCGCGCTTACGCAGTCGTCGTCCTTGATGTTCATCACCTTGACGCCCTGGGTCGGGCGGCCCATGCGAGAGATGCCGCTGACCGCGGTGCGCTGCACCATCCCGTTCTGGGAGATGAAGAGCAGGTCCTGATGCTCGCGGACGATCAGGGCGCCGGCGAGGCCACCCTTCTTCTCGGTCAGCTTCGCGGTGAGGACGCCTTTGGTGCCGCGCCCCTTGACCGGGTACTCGGAGATCGAGGTTCGCTTGCCGTAGCCGTTGTCGGTCACGACGAAGAGCTCGGTGTCGTCGCGGGCGATGTCCATCGTCAGCACCCTGTTGTCCTTGCCGGAGACGTTCATGCCTTTGACGCCGCTGGTGTCGCGGCCCATCGGCCGCACCGCGTCCTCGGAGAAGCGGGAGGCGTGGCCCGAGTGGGAGACCATCAGGATGTCGTCCTCGCCCGAGGTGAGCCTGACCTGGACCAGCTCGTCGCCGTCGCGGACCTTGATCGCGATGATGCCGTCGGCGCGGATCGGCGTGTTGTAGGCGAGGAACTCGGTCTTCTTGATCATCCCCTTGGCGGTGGCGAACGCCAGGTACTTGTTCTCCTTGAAGTCGCGGGTCGGGATCACCGCCATCACGCGCTCGCCCTCGCGCAGCGGCAAGAGGTTGACCAGGGCGCTGCCTTTCGCGGTGCGCGATCCCTCCGGCAGCTCGTAGACCTTGAGCCGGTAGACCTTGCCGCGGTTGGTGAAGAAGAGCAGGTAGTCGTGGGTCGAGCAGATGTGGAGGTGGGCGATGTAGTCGTCCTCTTTGAGGTTCATCCCCATCACGCCGACGCCGCCGCGGCGCTGCTGGCGGTAGGTCGCCAGCGGCAGCCGCTTCACGTAGCCGGAGGCGGTCAGCGAGATCACCATCTGCTGGTCGGCGATCATGTCCTCGATCCCGACGTCGCCCTCGAAGTGGGCGATTTCGGTGCGCCGCTCGTCGCCGTAGGAGCCGGCGATCTCGCTCAGCTCCTCCTTGACCAGTCCCAGCACCCTGGCCTCGTCGCCGAGGATCGTCCGCAGCTCGCCGATCCGCTCGAGCAGGTCCGCGTGCTCGGCCCGGACCTTGTCGGACTCCAGCGCGGTGAGGCGCTGCAGGCGCATGTCGAGGATCGCCTGCGCCTGCTCGCGCGTCAGCTCGAACTGCGCGATCAAACCCTCGCGGGCGGCGTCGGGATCCGCCGAGGACCGAATCAGTTTGATCACCGCGTCGAGGTTGTCGAGCGCGATCAGCAGGCCCTCGAGGATGTGCGCCCGGGCCTCGGCGCGCCTCAGTTCGTACTGAGTGCGGCGAGTGACCACCTCGCGCTGGTGCTCGACGTAGTACTTGACCAGCTCGCGCAGGCTCAGCGTCCGCGGCACCCCGTCGACCAGGGCGACCATGTTGATGCCGAAGCTGCTCTGCATCGACGTTTTCTTGTAGAGGTTGTTGAGCACGACCTTGGCCGGATGGCCGCCGCGCTTCAGCTCGATCACGAGGCGCATCCCGGAGCGGTCCGACTCGTCGCGCAGGTCGGAGATGCCCTCCAGTTTCTTGTCGCGGACCAGGTCCGCGATCTTGGTGATCAGGCCGTTGTCGCCGCCCTTCTTGACCATGAAGGGCAGCTCGGTGACGACGATCGCCTCCTTGCCGCCCTTGAGCGGCTCGACGTGGGCCCGAGCGCGGACCTTGACCGTGCCCCGACCCGATGCGTAGGCGTCGCGAATCCCTTCGAGGCTCATGATTCCGCCGCCCGGGAAATCGGGCCCCTTCACGTGCTCCATCAAGCCGGCCAGGTCGATGCCGGGGTCGTCGATGTAGGCGCTGACCGCCGCCGACACCTCGCGCAGGTTGTGGGGCGGGATGTTGGTCGCCATCCCGACCGCGATCCCGGCGGCGCCGTTGACGAGCAGGTTCGGGAAGCGAGCCGGCAGGACGAGCGGTTCCTGCGTCGATTCGTCGTAGTTGGGGCCGAAGTCGACGGTGTCTGCGTCGATGTCCCGCAGCAGCTCGGTCGCGAGGCGGCCGAGGCGGGCCTCGGTGTACCGCATGGCCGCCGCCGGGTCGTCGTCGATCGAGCCGAAGTTGCCCTGACCGTCGACCAGCGGGTAGCGCAGCGAGAAGTCCTGCGCCATCCGCACCAAGGTGTCGTAGATCGCCGAGTCGCCGTGAGGGTGGTACTTGCCCATCACCTCACCGACGATGAAGGCGCACTTGCGGTAGGCGCGGGTGGGCTGCAGCCCGATGTCGTGCATCGCGTAGAGGACGCGGCGGTGCACCGGCTTCAGCCCGTCGCGCACATCCGGCAGCGCCCGACCGACGATCACGCTCATCGCGTAATCGAGGTACGACGAACGCATCTCCTTCTCGAGCTCGCGCTCCTCGATGCGGCCGGTCAGGGCCTCCAGGGCCATCAGTGCTTCCCCTCAGACATCAAGGAACTTGACCTCTTTCGCGTTGCTCTCGATGAAGGCGCGACGCGGGCCGACCTGGTCGCCCATCAGCATCGAGAAGATCTGGTCGGCCGCGGTCGCGTCTTCGAGGGTGACGCGCGCCAGCGTGCGGGTGGCTGGGTCCATCGTCGTCTCGCGCAGCTGGTCGGCGTTCATCTCGCCGAGCCCCTTGAAGCGGGTCAGCTGGACCCCATGGCGGGCGAGCTCGATCACCGCGCCGCGCAGCGCCTGGAAGCTGAGGGCTTCGCCCGACCGGCTGCCCAGCCGTACGTCGAACGGCGGCCGGCCGACCTGCTTCAACAGGGCCGAGTGGACTTCGGCGAACTTGCGGTAGTCGTGGTGCTCGAAGAGCTCGCGCGGCAGCCGGTGGGTGCGCGCCAGGCCGCTCTTGCGCTCGATCGCCTTGACGCTGATCCCTTCGTCGGAATCCTCGACGATCTCCGTCTCGAACGGCTCCGCCGGGTCGTCCTTCCCGCCAAGCACCTTGCGCGCGGCCGCGAGGGTCGCGGCTTCCTCGTCGAGCAGGCTCGACTCCTCGAGAAAGCGGACGACGTCCTGCCCGAACTCGGCCTGCAGCGATGACCCCCAGCCCTCGTACTCCTTGGCGCGCCGCGTGTAGGTCTGCCAGCGGCTCTTGGTCAGTTTCCTCGTGGTGCCCGTGGCGTCGCTCACCTCGATGTCCTCGAGCTTGTCGCGCAGCAGCAGCTCTTCCAGTTCGGACTCCCGCTCGAGGTAGGTCTCCTGATTGCCCTGCTTGACCCGGTAGAGCGGCGGTTTGGCGATGTAGACATAGCCGGCGTCGATCAGCTCCGGCATCTGTCGGTAGAGGAAGGTCAGGACCAGGGTGCGGATGTGCGCGCCGTCGACGTCGGCGTCGGTCGCCATGACGATTTTGTGGTACCTGGCGTCCTCCAGATCGAACTCGTCGTGGACCCCGGTTCCAATCGCCGTGATCAGCGCCTGGACCTCGGTATTGGCGAGCACCTTGTCGATCCGGCTCTTCTCGACGTTGATGATCTTGCCGCGCAGCGGCAGCACCGCCTGGGTCGAGCGGTCGCGGGCCTGCTTCGCGGAACCGCCGGCGGAATCGCCCTCGACCACGAAGAGCTCGGCGTCGCGCGGGTCCTTCACCGTGCAGTCGGCGAGCTTGCCGGGAAGCGTCGAGTTCTCGAGCGCCGACTTGCGCCGCGTCAGGTCCCGGGCTTTGCGCGCCGCATCGCGGGCGCGAGAGGCGTCGATCGCCTTGGTGATGATCCGGCGCGCGTCGCCGGGGTTCTCCTCGAGGAACTCCGCCAGCTTGCGGTTGACGGTCTCCTCGACCAAACCTTTGATTGGCGGGTTGCCGAGTTTGGTCTTCGTCTGACCCTCGAACTGTGGGTCGTGGAGCTTGACCGAGATGACCGCGGTCAATCCCTCGCGGACGTCCTCCCCGGCGAGGTTGCCGTCCTTCTCTTTGAGCAGGCCCTTGCTGCGCGCGTAGGCGTTCAGGGTCCGGGTCAGCGCCGCCCGGAAGCCGGACAGGTGCGATCCGCCCTCATGCGTGTTGATGTTGTTGGCGAAGCTGAAGATGGACTCCTGGTAGGAGGAGTTCCACTGCATCGCCACCTCGACCTGACCCTCGTCCTCCGAGCCCTCGAAGAAGATCGTCTTGGGGTGGAGCGCTTCTTTGTTCTCGTTGAGGTAGCGGACGAAGTCCTCGATTCCTCCCTCGTACTGGAAGGTCTCGCTGTTCGTCTGACCGCGCTCGTCGACCAGCTCGATCTTCAGGCCGCGGGTGAGGAAGGCGGTCTCGCGAAGGCGCTCGGCGAGGGTCTGAAAGTCGAACTCGAGCTCGTCGAAGATCTCGGCGTCGGGTTTGAAGGTCAGGGTCGTGCCGGTCGCCTTGGTCGCCTCGTCCTTCTCCAGCCGCCCCTGCGGCTTGCCCCGCTCGTACTCCTGTCGCCAGACGTGCCCGTCGCGGCTGATCTCGAGCTTCACCCACTCCGAGAGCGCGTTGACCACGGAGACGCCGACGCCGTGCAGTCCGCCGGAGACTTTGTAGCCGCCCCCCTCCCCGAACTTGCCGCCGGCGTGGAGGGTGGTCAGCACGACCTCGGCGGCGGGGCGCTTCTCCTTCTTCAGTTCTTCGACTGGGATGCCGCGGCCGTCGTCGGCGACCGTGCAGCTGCCGTCCGGATGGAGGACGGCGCGAACCACGTCGCAGTGGCCCGC
>DATABM010000080.1:0-5551 GCA_036259555.1 Solirubrobacterales bacterium | reverse complement strand
ACCAGCCACATGAGCGTCCCCGTCACCGCCGCTCGCATCCTCGGCCTCGACGCCGACCCGGTCCGTGCTCTCGCCCTCGTCCTCTATGCCGCCCTCGTCCTCTACCTGCTCGCCTGGACCTGGCACGGAGCCAGTCGCCGCCGCGCCAGGTCCAGGCGAGCAGGTAGAGGACGAGGGCGGCATAGAGGACGAGGGCGAGAGCACGGACCGGGTCGGCGTCGAGGCCGAGGATGCGAGCGGCGGTGACGGGGACGCTCATGTGGCTGGTGCGGTCCTGGTTCTCGCCTGCCAGCCCGAAGGCGCTCAGCCAGTCCCAGCCGAAGGCGAACCAGGCCGCGAGGGCGATCGCCCCGATAGCGGTCACGGTGCCAGCGAGAAATCTGCCGGCGGGGCGCATGGCGGCCAACAGGGCGAAGGGGGCGACCACGGCGGTCGAGGCCTTGATCGCGGCGGCGGCGACGAACGCGGCCCCTGCCGTCGCCTTCCTTGCCGCCAGCAGCGAGGCGACGCCGACCAGCGCCGCCAGGATCGCCAGGCCGTCGTTGTGGGCGCCGCCGACGACGTGGACGAGGACGAGAGGGTTGAGGGCGACGAAGGCGGCGGCCCGCGTCGGATCAAGTCCCCGAGCTGCGGCAAGGGGGGCGACCAGCCAGGCGAGCACGAGAACTGAGCCCGCGGCGAGCACCTTCAGCGCGGCGACCGCCGTGCCGATGGGCAGCCAGGCGAGCGGGTAGGTGAGCAGGGTGAAGAGCGGTCCGTAGGCGCTCGTCGCGTCGGTCCATTCCACGTCCCGGTAAACCGGGTCGGTCGGCGCCGCCGACGGCGGATGGGCATAGGGATCGAGTCCGTGCACCACCCCGAGCCGCGCGTAGTCGAGGTAGCTGTAGACGTCGTGGGAGAGCAGGACGGGCGCGACGGCGAAGGCCGCCACCGCGAGGACGATCGCGGTCCAGATCACCTGTCGCCCCAGTCTCGGCGCAGCGGTCAGGACGCCGAGGTAGACGGCGAAGCCGATCAACATCAGAATGTAGGCCAGGCCCGGGCTCACGACAGGCCCTTTCCGAGCCGCCGCGAGTTGTAGACCCTATGGGTGCTCAAGTACCGGCGGGTCAGCCGGCGCCCACGCCGCCGGTTTCGGCTCCGCCGCCGACGCTGCCGCCGCCCCCGGCCGAGGGTGGCGATTCGGGGGCGGGGGTCGGTTCCTGACCCGCGCCGGGTGCGTAGGCGTCCGGGTCGTAGCCGCCCGTCGCCTCTTCGCCTTTTTGCTGCGCTTCTTCGCTGTATTCGCTCGGTTCTTCGGCGCCTTCGTAGTAGCTGTCGTCGTAGCTGCTGCCGCCCGCCTGCGTGTACTTGCCGTAGTACGGCGCCCAGCTGATCGGCGTCTCCGGCTCCTCGAATTCCTCGCAGGGGATTTCGCCGTTGACATAGAGCGAGTTCCAGATCTGCGCCGGGAACGTGCCGCCGAACACGGTCGTGCCGTGCACGCTGGTCATTTCGATGTCGTTCGACTGCGGATAGCCGACCCAGACCGCGGTCGAGAGATTCGGCTGGTAGCCCGCGAACCAGGCGTCGGTGTAATTGTCGGTGGTCCCGGTCTTCCCCGCCTGCCCACCGCAGCCGGTGTAGGCGGCGGTCCCGGTGCCGCCGGTGATGTTGTCCTGCAGCAGCTGGGTGACCTCATAGGCGACGGCCTCCGGCAGGACCCGCTTCGGGTCGGCCTGCTCGGGACGGTCGACCCGGCCGCTCGGGAAGACGACGCGGGTGATCGCGACCGGGTTTCGCCGGATGCCCCCGGCGGCCAGGGTCGCGTAGGCAGAAGAGAGCTCCAGCGGCGATACGCCGATCCGCAGCCCGCCGATTCCCTCGGCCGGAATCCCGTCCAGTTCGGTGGTTATGCCCATCGACTTGGCGGTCTCGGCGACGTTCTCGGGGCCGACGTCGAGGTCCAGCTGGGCGAAGACGGTGTTGTCGGAGGCGACCGTCGCCTGCTGCAGGTTGATGGTCCCCTGGTAGCCCTCGTCGGCGGTCGCCACCTCCCAGTGCCCCCATTCGGGCAGGTCGAGGCTGAGGGGCATCGAGGTGTAGTAGGTCGAGTAGGGGTCGATGCCCTGCTTGATCGCCTCGGTCAGGACGAACGTCTTGAAGGTCGAGCCGGGCTGCCGCTTGCCCTGCGCGGCGAGGTTGAACTGGCTGTCCTCGTAGTTCGAGCTCGAGACCATCGCCTCGATGTGACCGTTGCGCGGATCGATCGCGACCAGTGCCGATGCCGGGTCTTCGGAGTACGGCAGCGCCGAGCGCATCGCTTCCAGGCCGACCTCCTGGAGGTTCGGGTCGACGGTCGTGTAGACCCGCAGGCCTCCTTTGCGCACCGTGTTCACCCCGTACTTCTCGATCAGCTTGTCCTCGACGTAGTCGAAGAAGTACGGCTGCCTCTGCACGAAGTACGTGTCGGAGAGCTTGATCCCGAGCCCCTTCTGCTGGCCTTCCTGGGCGCGCTCGCGGGTGATGTAGCCGAGCTTTGCCATGCTGCCGAGCACGTCGTTGCGGCGCTCGCGGGCGCCCTCGGGATTGAGGACCGGGTTGTAGTCGGACGGAGCCTGGGGCAGGCCGGCGAGCAGCGCTGCCTGCTCCAGGGTCAGCTTCCAAACCGGCTTGGAGAAGTAGATACGAGAGGCGGCCTGGACGCCGACCGCCGTCGTCCCGTTGATGGTGCCGTAGGAGGCGCCGTTGAGGTACTTGCCGAGGATCTCCTCCTTGGAGAACTTCTTCTCGTACTCGACCGCGAGCGTAGCCTCCTGGACCTTGCGCTCGAGGTTGCGCTTCGGATCCGAGATGCAGAGGTTGCGCATCAGCTGCATCGTGATCGTCGAGCCGCCCTGCACCACCTCGCCGGCCTCGATGTTCTCGATCAGCGCTCGCAGGCCACCCTCGTAGTCGACGCCGTCGTGGTCGAAGAAGCGCTCGTCCTCGATGGCGACCGTCGCATACTGCAGGTCGGTCGGGACCCGGCCGATGGAGACCGGCGTGCGCGCCTCTTCGGAGGCGATGTAGCCGAGCTTGCTGCCGTCGCCGGCGATCAGGAGCGAGTTGCCGCCCCGCTCGATCGGGCGGCAGTCGGATAGCGGCGGCGCGTGGGCGGCGACGTCTATCACCCAGGAGGCGGCGGCTATCGCGCCGACCGCGCAGGCGGCCAAGACCCCCGCCGCGACGAAAGCGACCTTGCTGCGGGCACCGCCGCGGCGCCGGTGGCGGCGTCGATTGCGCTGCGTCATCGTAAAAAGCGTACTTCGCCGCCGCGGCCGGTCAGGCTTGGGTGTCGCCAGTCGAGTGGTTGTGCACGATTCCTTCCACCAGTTTTTGGTTCGGGATGACGATCGTGCTGGCGTCGCCGGGGTCGACGTAGGTGTAAGAGAGCGTCACGTCGGTGACGCGTCCCTCGATCTCCTCGAAGCTGATCCGGTCCCCGATCCGGATCGGTTGCGAGACCGCAAGCTGCACGCCGGCGACCATGTTGCCGATCGTGTGCTGGGCGGCGAAGCCGACGATTGCGGCTAGGACGGCGGTCGAGGCGAGGATGCCCGTGGCGAGCCGCTGCAGCTCCGTGAACTGGGCTAGGGCGATCGCCGCGAGCACCAGGAAGACGACGAGGACGACGAGCCGGCGCAGGAAGCGGAGGCGGGTCCGCGTGGACCGCGAGACCTGTGAGACTGCCGGCGACATGGAGGGCAAACTAGCCAGTCCCCTCGACGAGCGACCGGCTCGCTTTCCATATGCGACGTGGGGCCCGGGAGCGGCGACGATCGGGCTCTTCGTCGCGCTCAGCGCCCAATCGGTCTTCGCCGCGGTCGCGGTCGCCATCGAGAGCCCGGTGGGAGAAGAGGACCTCAGCTCAGCCGCCAGCGTCGTCCTGCAGACGTTCGGAGCCCTTGCGTTCGTCGTCATCCCGCTGGTGATCGCAACGATGGGGCGAGTGCCATGGCGAGAGGCCGTGGCCCGCCTCGGGCTGCGGGGATTCGACACCTCGGCGGTCGCCTGGATGGGCGTCTCGATAGCGGCCTACCTCGCCTTTGCGGCGGTCTATGTGGCGCTGGTCGGCGAACCGGACCAGGAAGACATCGCCGAGGCCTTCGGCAGCTGGCCCTTCCAGATTCTCCTGATCGCCGTGGCGGCCCCGATCAGCGAGGAGGTCTTCTTCCGGGGGATGCTGTTCGGCGGCCTGCGGCGCCGCATGCCTTCGCTCCTCGCGGCGGCGATCAGCGCCGTCGTCTTCGGCGGCCTGCACGCCTTCACCGGCATCAGCGCGGTGCCGCCGCTGATCGCTTTCGGCCTCATCCTCGCTCTGCTCTATGAGAAGACCGGCTCGATCGTGCCGGGAATACTCCTGCACGCGCTCAACAACTCTGTCGCCCTGGCCGCTCAGTAGCATCCGGCCGGTGAGTCGCCGCCTGTTTCCCGTCGCCGTCGCCTGTGTGGCGCTGCTCCTTCCAGCCGGCGCTGGGGCCGCGACCGGAAAGGATGTGAAACCGGAGCCTTCGTCGCAGCGGCCTGGGCCAACCGGCCCGCCCGAGGCGACGGTGAAGATTAAGCCGCTCGGGCTCGACGGCGGCAAGGCGCGCATCCTCAGCACCGTCAGGGTGGCGGGGACGCTCAGCCCCTACGTGCCGAACCAGAAGGTCGCCGTGACCTTCTACCTGAACGGCAAGCCGGTCAAGCGGACGAGCGTCAGGGTCGCCAAGGGCAAGCGCGGCGCGGGTTCCTTCGACGCTCGGATCAAGATCAAGGAGGCGGGTAAGTACGCGGTCGGCGCTCGGCACGCGCCAACTGCGCTGCTCGGCGGCGACAGCACCGTCCGCAAGAGCTGGCGGGTCACCTTCCCAAGCCTGCGCCAAGGCAAGTGCGGGCCGGTCGCGGTCGCCTTCAAGAAGGCGATGCGGGACATGGGCTACGTCGCCAACGACGGCAGCTGCTTCGGCGGCAAGACGGCGCGCGGTGTGCTCGCCTACCGCAAAGTCAACGGGATGGCGCGCAGCATGCGCGCCGGCAGAGGTCTCGTGAAGCGCGTCTTCGCTGGCCGCGGCGGTTACCGCGTTCGCCACCCCGGGGCCGGGCGCCATGTCGAGGCGCCGCTTTCCAAGCAGGTGCTCGTCTTCGCAAAGGGGGACAAGCCGTACGCGATCTACCCGATCTCCTCGGGCAAGTCCTCGACGCCAACCGTCACCGGGCACTTCCGCTTCATCCGCACCGAACCGGGCTACAACTCCCATGGCATGTACTACTCCTGGTACTTCTACGGCGGCTACGCCGTCCACGGCTACAACTCGGTGCCCGACTACCCCGCCAGCCACGGCTGCCTGCGCACCTTCATCTCCGACCAGCCCGAGATCTTCAACCGGATCCAGTACGGCGAAGATATCTTCGTCTTCTGAGGTTTGGCCCCATGGGCCGGCTCTCCGGGCCCGCGTTCGCGGGGAGTTCCCGGAGAACCGACCCACGGGGCGGGACGACAGCGCCTCTGATTAGCTGGGGTCGATGACCGAGCGGGCTCTGAAGA
>DATABM010000079.1:0-24623 GCA_036259555.1 Solirubrobacterales bacterium | reverse complement strand
CGATCGAGGCGGCCGCCTCGATCGGGTCCGAGTCGTCCTCGCGCGCCTGAAGCAGCAGCGCGCCCTGCCCGGCCGCGGGGGTCATGATTTCCGCGGGAATCGCGAACGACGCCTCGTCCCCGCGGCCGAGCCGCCGCAGGCCGGCGGCGGCCAGCACGATCGCATCGAGCTCGCCCTCGGCGAGCTTGCGCAGTCGGGTGTCGACGTTCCCGTGCAGCTCCTCGACCCGCAGGTCGGGCCGCGCCGCCAGCAGCTGCGCCCGTCGCCGCAGGCTCGCGGTGCCGACCCGCGCTCCCTCCGGCACCTCGTCGAGCGACGAGGCTTGACCTACCCATACGTCCGCGGGGTCCTCCCGCGCCGGCACCGCGGCGATCGCAAGTCCCTCCGCCATCTCCGCCGGCACGTCCTTGGCCGAGTGCACCCCCACCTCCGCCTCACCCGCCAGCAACGCCCGCTCGACCCCCCTCACGAACCGCCCCTTGTCCCCCGGCTCCCCATCCGAACTCACCTCCACCAGCTCAGCTCCCCCCAGCAAGTCGGCGACCTGCCTAGCTTGAGCTAAAGCAAGTGTGCTGTTACGAGTGGCAATCCGGATCATCAGAGCGTGTCGTTGGGCCTATCCCCTACCGGGATAGGCCTCAAGACGAATCCCTGCCGGGATTGGCTCCTCGACGCAGCTCTCGTACTTCGCCACCCGCCTCACCCTCCGGCTCCGTCTCCGCATCGAGCCCAAACAGCTCCCGCAACGCGCTCACATAGACATAGGCGCTGTCGCTGCCCGCCGAGCGCTTCATGCGCAGGGTCGGCTCGTGGAGGAGGCGACTCGCGATCGCCTTCGCCATCGCGCCAAGCCGCTCCCGGTCGGCCTCGCTGAGACTCTCCCAGCGGCCCTCGTTCTCGGCCAGCACCCGCTCGACGATCTCGTCGGCGCGGCCGCGCAGCGCCGCGATCGTGGGCACGACCGCTAGCGAGGCGAGCCAGCGCTCGAAGCGGTCGAGCTCCGCGGCGATGATCGGCTCGGCGCGCCGGGCCTCGGCTTCGCGGCCGCCGGCGTTGCGCTCGGCGATCTGCTGCACGTCGTCGATGTCGTGGAGCGTCACGCCGGGAACTTCCCGGCACTCGGGCTCGACGTCGCGCGGCACGGCGATGTCGACCAGGAGCAGCGGCTGCCCGCCCCGGTCCTCCATGACGTGCTCGAGGCCGTCGCGCTCGACGATGTGGTGGGGTGAGTTGGTCGCCGAGACTACGATGTCGGCGGCGGCAAGCTGCTCCGGAAGCTCCTCGAAGCGCACCGCGGCCCCGGCGAAGCGCTGGGCGAGACCGATCGCCCGGTCGTAGTGACGGTTGGCGACGAAGACCGTGGTGACGCCCTTCGCGACCAGCGCCTTGGCGACCAGCTCGGCCGTCTCACCGGCGCCGACGATCAGCACCCGGCGCTCGGCCAAGTCCCCGAGCGTGCGCCGCGCCAGCTCGACCGCGACGGAGGGGATCGAGAGACCCTTCTCGCCGACCGCAGTCTCCTCGCGGACCCGTCCGCCCGCCGCCAGCGCGCCGCGGAAGAGCCGGTTGAGGATCGGGCCGGTGGCCCCCTCGACCAGCGCCAGCTCGTAAGCGCGTTTGACCTGGCCCTGGATCTCGGCCTCGCCGACGATCATCGAGTCGAGCCCGGCGGTCACCTCGAAGAGATGACGCGCGGCGTCTCCGGCCCGCAGCGAATAGAGGTGGCCGAGCAACTCGGTCGGGCGGATCTCCGCCTTGCGGGTCAGGACGCCGAGCGCTGTCGACTCCGCTTCGACCGGGTCGGAGACGACCAGATAGAGCTCGGTGCGGTTGCAGGTCGAGATCGCAGCCGCCTCGTGGATCCCGTCGGCGCCGGTCAGCTCGTGCAGAGCGCCGACCGCCCGCCCCTCGGTGAGGGCGAGCCGCTCGCGTAGCTCGAGCGGCGCGGTCTTGTGGGAGACGCCGAGGGCGAGCAGCTCAGCCACGCGGAACACCTTCGACGTGATCTGCTCGGCCGTCATCTGGTCCTGGAGGAGTCAGATCGTGACCAGGACCAGATGACGGCTTGGTCTCATCAATGCCCGGCATGTCCTCCGCTTCGCGTCCGGGCATGCCGGGGTGGTGCCCACCTTGCTCAGCGAAGCCGGCGAGCTCGCGCAGCTCCCGCTCGATCCGCTGCACTTTGGCAGCCATGATCGCCAGGTAGACGACCAGAAGGACCAGGAAGACGACGTAGGCGCCAGCCACGTACTTGCCGGCCTCGTCGAGCGGCAGGGCGGGGGCGCCGATCGGCAGCGCAGAGAGCAGCGCCAGCATCAGCTCACCTCCGGGGCGACCCGCGAGGTCCCGTCCGGCGCCGGGGCGTCGAGCGCGCGGCGCAGGCGCTTCAGCTGGCCGGACGCGCTCTTCGCGGTCAGCTCGAACTTGACGAGCGTCGTCCAGAGCAGCCCCATCGCCGCGAGGCTGACGAGGAACGTCAGCATCATCTCGCCGGGCAGGCCGCCGTTGGCGGTGGCGAAGACGCGCGGGTGGACGAGGCTCTCCGCCATCCGGACCGCCATGAAGTTGAGCGGCACGAAGGCGCCGGCCGTGATCGCGAAGACCGAGGCGTAGCGGGCCTGGCGCTCGCGGTCCTCGATCGCGTAGCGGAAGGGGTAGTAGGTCGCGTACATCAGGAAGACGATCAGGAAGCTGACCAGGGTCGGCTCGTCCCAGACCCACCAGTGCCCCCACGACGCCTTCGCCCAAATCGATCCGGTGACGAGCACCGCGACGCCGAAGATCACCGACATGTGGATCGAGACGTAGGAGTAAGCGTCCCAGCGCGAGTCGCCGCTGCGAAGGTGCAGGACCGCGAAGACGCCGCCGGCGACGAAGCCGAGCAGGGCGACGATAGCCAGCGGCACGTGCAGGTAGAAGATTTTCTGAACGAAGCCCTGGTCGGCGTCGAGAGGGGCATAGAAGAAGGCCAGCGAGAGGGCGAGGGCCATCGTCGCCACGGTGGCGATCGAGAGGGTTCTGAGGCCGGAACCGAAGGACGTCACAGTCTGATTTCCCGCCCTTCGGTGGAGGCGAAGTCGATGTGTTCTTGGCCTTTGCCGTACATGCGCTTTGGCGCGGTCGGGAGGGGAGGGAGGTCAGTCCTCCAGCAGGAAGTCGAAGACCGCGTATCCGACCAGGAGGAAGATCAAATCGTATAGGCCGAGCACGCCCAGCCAGGTGCCGAAGCGCTCGTAGGAGGGACCGCCCATCTCGAGCAGCGGCTCGCTGGCGCCGGTGGCGGCGATCATCAGCGGCACGACCAGGGGCAGCAGGACGAGCGGCGCCAGCAGGTCGCGGGCGCGCGAGTGCACGGCCATGGAGGAGATCAGCGTGCCGGTCGCGGCGAAGCCGAGGTCGGCAAGCGCGAGAACGAGCAGGAGCGGCGGCAACGCCGCGGCGGAGTCGAGGAAGAAGATCGCAAAGACCGGGACCACGATTGCCTCGAGCACCAGCAGGTAGACGAGCAACGCCGCCGCCTTGGCGGCGAAGAGGGCGGTGCGGTCGATCGGGGCGAGGCGGATGGCGTCAAAGCCGCCCTCCTCGCGCTCGGCGACGAAGAGCCGGTTGATGCCGAGGATCGCCGCGAAGAGCAGCGTCGCCCAGAGCACGCCGGAGGCGAGGCTGCCCGAAAGGGCCGTACGGTCGAGCGCGAAGCGGAAGATGACGAAGGTCGTGACGGCGAAGAGCGCCATCGCCGGCAGTGACTGCAGGGTCCGCAGCTCGGTCCGCAGGTCCTTGCCGAGGATGGCGCGGAAAGCTGCCGCAGAGGGGGTCATCGAGCGATCGGCCTCGCCGGTGGCCGGCTGTTGCCGAGTGACGCACGGCCACCCACCTCGAGCCGCAGCACTCGATCGGCCTCCGGGAGGAAACGCTCCGGGTCGTGCGTGACGATGACCCGGGTGCGGCCCTCTCGGGGACCGATCAGGTGGCCGGCCAGCTCGCGCCCCTTGGTGTCGAGATTCGAGTCCGGCTCGTCGAGCAGCAGGAGGTCGGGCTCGTGGAGAACGCACCGCGCGATGGCCAGTCGCTGCCGCATCCCGGCGGAGAGCTCCGCCACCCGGTCGTCGGCGCGCCGCTCCATGCCGACCGCGGCGAGCATCTCCTCGATACGCGGCTCGTCCGCCTCGTCCAACCCATGCAGACGCGCGTGGAAACGCAGGTTCTCGCGCCCGCTCAGGTCGCGGTAGAGGAGCGGCTCGTGGCCGAGGAAGCCGATTCGGCCGCGCGCTCGCCAGGCCTCATCCGGCAGGCTGGCGCCCAGCACCCGCACTTCGCCCCCCGTCGGCCGCAACAAGGTGGCGACGATCCGCAACAGGGTCGTCTTGCCCGCTCCGTTCGGCCCCAGCACGACCAGGGTCTCGCCCACGAGCAACTCGAACCCCACCCCGTCGAGGACCTTGCGTTCGCCGTAGTCGCGCCGCAGCCGGGCGATCGCGATAACCGGCTCTGCGCCCCGGGCGCTCATCCCCTGATTCTCGCCGCGTTCGCCCCTTGCTTGCGCTGTGGCCGGGGTCCTGCCAGACTGGAGCCAAGGAACACGACAGTATCCAAAGCCGACAGGGGGACGCGAATGAGGAGCTGGGGACGCCGCGGGGTCGTTGCGGTGCTGGCCCTCCTCGGCCTGGCGGTATCGCCCGCCTCCACGTGGGGAGAGCCGGGACCGCCGCCGTCGGTGACGACTGGGAGGGGCGTCCTCGACTGGACCAGCGAGGGTCGAGATCTCCACCTGTCCGGGACGGTCAACCCGAACGGGAGCAGCACCGGCTGCTTGTTCGAATACGGACCGAACGACTTCGAGAACCCGCCTGGCCCATACGGCCATACGGCGCCGTGCAGGGAGGTGCCCGGCAGCGGCACCGCCCCGGTGGAGGTGACGGCGGTCGTCCCCGGTGCGGCAGTCCCAGCCGACGCGGCCGGCCATTTTCGTCTCGTCGCGACCAATCCGTATGGAACTGCCTATGGGGAGGATCAGCCGATACTGGCGCTCGTCTGCTACTGCCCCAGGCCCCCGGACCTTGTGCCCAGCAGGGCCTTCGTCCATCCGAAGGCCCCGATCAGGAAGGGTCTCGTGCGGGTGAGGGTCAGCTGCCGCGGCGGCGAGACCGGCTGCGGCGGAGAGGTGCAGCTGATCGCCCGCAAGAAGCGAGGCGCGCGCGGCATCGTAAGAGAGATCGTTCTCGGCGAGGAGGACTATGGATTGGAAGTCGACACCTCGGAGATCGTGCCGATCGTCTATCCGAAGCGGAGCCGACCTCTCCTCGAGAGGCGGCCGAGCGAAGTGCGCTTCGTCCTCGACGGCCCGGAGCTCGAGCGGCGAGTCGTCGAGTTGACCAGGGTCGGGTTCCGACCGTAGCCGTCAGCCGCGGCGCTTCTTCAGCGTCCGCGCGCCGATCTTGAGCAGCGGGCCAGCGCTATGGCGCAGGGCCTCGCTCCGCTTGGCGCCTTTGCCGTAGAGGATCTTGACGGAGCTGCGGACCGCTTCGCCGAGCGTACGGTCGTACGGCTGCCACCAGAAGTCGCGGGTGAGGCCGGGCTCCCAGGAGTTCTGCTTGACGTTGACGCACTCGTAGAAGCCGAACTTGGAATGCGAGCGGCCGACGCCGGAGTCCTTGACGCCGCCCCAGGCGCACTGGCAGGCGCCGTGGCTGAAGGAGTGGTCGTTGATCCAGACCATCCCCGACTCGATGCGGCGGGCGATCCGGGCGCCCTTCTGGCGGTCCTTGGTCCAGACCGAGGCGCCGAGGCCGAACTCGGAGTCGTTGGCGAGGTCGATCGCCTCCTGCTCGGAGTCGACGACGACGATCGGTAGCACCGGGCCGAAGATCTCCTCCTTCATGATCCGCATCTCGTGACTGACGCCGGTGAGGACGGTCGGCGCTATGAACTTGCCGGATAGGCCAGGGACCTCGGTCGGGCCGCCGCAGAGCTTCGTCGCTCCGGCGGCCACGGCGTCGTCGATCAGCTCCTCGACGATCTCGTACTGGCCCTCGGAGGTCATCGGGCCGACTTCGGTCTCCCACTGGAGCGGGTCACCCAGCTTCAGCGCTTCCGCCCCCTTGGCGACGCCGGCGACGAAGCGGTCGGCGACCTCGCGCACGACGTAGACGCGCTCGATGCCCGAGCAGGTCTGGCCGGCGTTGGCGAAGCCGCCCCAGATCGCGCCGGAAATCGCGTTGTCGAGGTCGGCGTCGGCGCAGACGATCATCGGGTCCTTGCCCCCCAGCTCCAGCACCGAGCCCTTCAGCTGCTCGGCGCAGACGGCGCCGACCTTGCGGCCGACGTCGACGGAGCCGGTGAAGAAGATCTTCTCGGCGCTGGAGCGGGCCAGCGCGTCGCCGACCGCGCCGCCGCCGTGGACGACTCGAACGAGGCCCTCGGGCAGGCCGCCCTTCTCGAAGACGCGGCGGATCGCCTCGCCGAGCAGCGGCGTCAGGCTCGCCGGCTTCAGTACGACGCCGTTGCCGGACATCAGGGCGATCGCCACCTCGCCGAAGGGGATCGACCACGGGTAGTTCCAGGGCGCGATGACCCCGACCACCCCGAGCGGCTCGTAGGAGAAGTAGGAGCGCTTGCTGAGCAGGAAGGCCTGCGACATCCGCACCTTCTCGTCGGCGAGGATCTTCGGCCCCGCCTTGGCGCACCAGTGCAGGGCGTCGACGGTCGGCAGCAGCTCCATCGTGTAGGCCTCGACGCGCGGCTTGCCCTGCTCGGAGACCAGCAGTTCGGCGATCTCGTCGATGTCGTCGAGCAGCGCGTCGGCGGCGCGGCGCAGGTAGCGGCCGCGGTCCTCGGGGGTCAGCTCGGCCCAGGCCGGCTGGACGCGGGCGACGTCGTCGACGACGTCCTGGACCTGGTCGGGCGTGATCGTCGCGACCGATCCGACCAGCTCGCCGGTGGCGGGGTTGAAGGACTCGAGGGTGGACTGGGCGGGGGGTGCTCCTGCGGTGGTGGCCATGGCGGCGATTGTAGGTGGTGGGGTGGGACGCGGGGGTCGCCTCCCGGGGTCCCAAACCCCGCCTGCGGCGGGGTTGATGTCGTGCGCCTTCGGCGCAGGCATCACTCCGCGGTGCCGGTGGGAGGACCCCGTGAGGCGACCCCCGATGCCCCTCGACAGCACCCGCCAGCTCCAAGGTCATACTCACCGCAGTGGCCGACCGCCTATTCGGAAGCGATGAAGAAGCGCCCCGCCAAGCGGCTTCGCCCGAAGCCGACGCCCCGCTCGCCGTGCGGATGCGGCCGCGGGACCTCGACGAGCTGGTCGGGCAGGAGCACGTGCTCGGCGAGGGCTCGGCGCTGCGGACCGCGATCGAGGGCGGCCATCCGCACAGCGCGATCCTCTACGGGCCGCCCGGCTCGGGCAAGACGACGCTGGCGCGAATCGCCGCGAGCCGGGCGGAAGGAGCGTTCGAGGAGGAGTCGGCGGTCAACGCGGGCAAAGCCGAGATTCGCGGGGTGATCGAACGGGCTCGGGAGCGTCGGCAGGCGAGCGGCAGACCGACGGTCCTCTTCCTCGACGAGATCCACCGCTTCAACAAGGCCCAGCAGGACGCGCTGCTCCCGGCCGTCGAGGAGGGCCTGTTGACCCTGATCGGCGCGACGACCGAGAACCCCTACTTCGAGGTCAACTCGGCCCTGCTCTCGCGCTGCCAGATATACGAGCTGCGCCCGCTCGAGCCCGAGCAGGTCGAGGGGCTGCTGCGCCGGGCGCTCTCGGACCCGGAGCGCGGCATCGCCGATCCGCCGCCGGTCGAGGACGCCGCGTTGGCGATGCTCGCTCAGCGCTCGGGCGGCGACGTCCGTGTCGCGCTCTCGGCCCTGGAGCGAGCGGTTGAGCGCTCCGTCGGCGAGCCGGTCGACGTCGCCGCGGTCGAGGACGCGATGCAGCGCAAGGCGCTCGAATACGACCGTCAAGGCGACCGCCACTACGACTACGTCTCCGCTTGGATCAAGGCGACGCGCGGCTCGGACGTCGACGCCTCGCTCTACTACCTGGCGGTGATGCTCGAGGGGGGCGAGGACCCCCGCTTCATCGCCCGCCGCATGGTCATCCTCGCGTCCGAGGACGTCGGCAATGCGGACCCGCAGGCGCTGTTGGTAGCCGATGCGGCGGCGAGAGCGGTGGACCGGGTCGGGCTGCCCGAGTGCGCGCTCAACCTCGCCCAGGCGGCGGTCTACCTGGCCTTGGCGCCGAAGTCGAATGCCTCCTACAAGGCACTCGGCGCGGCCCGCCGCGAGGTGCGCGAGAACGGTGCTGCTGCCCCGCCCGACTACCTGCGCGACGCCCACTATCCGGGCGCGAAGGCGCTCGGACGCGGGGTCGGCTACCGCTACGCCCACGACGAGCCAGAAGGCGTCTCCGGCCAGTCGCTGATGCCGGTCGGGCTCGAGGACAGCCGCTTCTACGAGCCGACGGGACGGGGCTTCGAGGCGGAGTTGGGCCGCCGTCTGGCCGCCCTCCGCGAGCGACTGCGCAGCGGCTAGCCAGAGGCGCAACTTCCCCGTCGAGGGGGTGTTTCAAGGTGCGGCTTTCCAAGCTAGAGCCAGGGAGAGCCGACACACCGGCCGGAGGCCTGGACTGGGGGTCTCCGGCCGGGACCAACGAGGGGCAGGGGGGCCGACGACCGCGCATGACTGGGCGCGGTCGTCGCGCGTGCGGGTAGGGTCAGCGCCGATGCCTCCCCAGCCGCAGCTCGTCCTCCACGTCGTTCCCCTCTCGCATCCATGCCTGGCGGTTAGCGCCGCGCTCGACCGGCTCGGGTTCGAGTACGAGACGGTCGAGCTGGTCACCGGCAAGCACCGGGAGGAGGTCGAAAGGATCTACGGCGAGGGGCGCAGCACCGTACCCGGGCTGCTGGTCGACGACGAGCCGGTGCACGGAACCGCGGCGATCTTCGCCCGCCTCGACGAGCTGCGACCCGACGGCCACCTGTATCCGGCCAGGGACGGGGATGCGATCCGCGAGGTCGAGGCCGGGCTTGCCGAGGACCTCCAGACCACCGCCCGCGTGCTCGTCTTCGGAGCGCTCCACTTCCGGCCCGAGTCGATGGGGACGTTCGCCGGGATCGACCAGCTCGATCCCGCCGGAGTCGACTTCGCGATCAAGACGATGCGTGCCACCTGGCGATACCTGGAGATCGACGCTCAGCGCGTCCACGCCACCTTGCAGGGGCTGCCCGCGCAGCTCGACGCGGTCGACGAGCTGCTCGAGGAGGGCGCGATCGGCGGCGAGCGCCCCAACGCAGCCGACTTCCAGCTCGGCTCCTCGCTGCACCTGCTCGTCCAGATCGGCGACGTTCGCCCGCTGGTCGCGGAGCGTCCCGCGGCGCGGCTCCTCTCGCTGTTCGAGCCCGGCAAGGGCGACGTGGCGGCCGGAGCCTTCCCGCCCGGCTGGACGCCGTCGACGCGCGCCTGACCTCGCCGAACCCGGTCCGCCCTGAGGCGGGGCTCGCCCCCTCTCTATCTTCTGGCCTGTGAGCGAGAAGCTACGACTCGGCGGGATGGCGCTTCGCAACGGGCTTCTGATCCACGGCCCGACCCACTGGGCGGCAGCCGTACGCGACGGCGGGGGTGCGGTCCAGGTCGCCTCGGAGCGAAAGCCCGAGCTGGCGCCGAAGCTGGCCGCCCGCCTGCCGGGCCTGCGCGGGCCTCTGAAACTGGCCGAGGCGATGGCCGTGCTGCCGCTCGTGCGCCGGCGGCTGCCGGCCGCGAGGCTGCCCTTCGAGGATCCGCGTGTGCTGGCGACGATCGGCGCGACGGTGCTCGCGACCACCGCCCTTCGCCGGCACCTGCCGACCTCTGGCCTGCGCGAGAGCCTCGTGCAGGCGATCGGTGTCGTCCCAGGGGTGGTCGCGCTTACCGATCGCGACCTCGCCGCCTACCACGGCGTCGAGCACAAGGCGATCGCCGCCTACGAGCAGGGCGTCGACGACCCCGCGACGGTTCCAAAAGAGCACGATCGCTGCGGCTCCAACCTGATCGCCCCGATGATGCTGCTCTCGACCGGCGGCACGGTCCTGCTCGAGCGGCTGCTCGAGGATCCGGGGCCGCTGGCGCGCGCCGCGGTCGGCGTCGGCGGCGCCTCGCTGGCGGTCGAGATGTTCGCCTGGAGCGACCGCCACCACGGCGAGCCGCTGGCCGAGGCGTTCCACGCGCCTGGCCGTGAGATCCAGCGCCGGCTAGCCACCCGCGAGCCGACCCCCGAGCAGCTGCAGGTCGGCGTCGCGGCCCTGGCGGAGATCCTCAGAGTCGAGGAGGACTAGACTGCGCCCGCCCGCGGCGGACGCGGGAGTGAGTGAGCAAGGTTTCCGGTTGTCCATGAGTGCGAATGAACGAGAGCAGAGCACGCGGGCGGAATATGTTTAGTCGCATCGACCACATTGGCGTCGCCGTCGAGGACCTCGACGCGGCGATCGCCCTCTACGAGGGGAGTTTCCAGATGGCGCTCGCGCATCGCGAGACGGTCGAGTCGCAGGGGGTCGAGGCCGTGCTGCTCGACGTCGGCGACGGCCACGTGGAGCTGCTGCGACCGCTTGGCCCGGACACCGCCGTCGGCAAGTTCCTCGCCAAGAAGGGTCCCGGCCTGCACCACGTCGCCTACGCGGTCGACGACATCGACGCGACGCTCGGTCAGCTCTCGGAGGCAGGCCTGGAGCTGATCGACCGCGAGGCCCGCACCGGCATCCGCGACAGCCGCGTCGCCTTCCTGCACCCGCGCTCGACCGGCGGGGTCTTGACCGAGATCGTCGAGCCGGCGGGGCACTGATGGCGGGCGCGCAGCGGGTCGAGATCGGCTTCGAGAGCGGGCAGGTCGTCTCCGTCCGACTCGGCGACGAGGCCCTCAAGGATTTGCGCCAGCAGGTCGAGAAGGGCGGCTGGTACGACGTCCGGACCGAGGACGGCATCCTCGCCGTCTACCTGGGCAAGGTCGCCTTCCTGCGCATCGACTCGGGCGAGCACCGGGTCGGCTTCTCGCTCGACTGAGCCGCTCCCGCCGTTTCGACCGGCGCCCGGCGGGATAGAGGTGGTTCGAGAAGGTGGAGGACCTGATCGAGGACATCGCGCGAGGCAACGTCGCCGAGGTCAAGGTCGTCCTCGCCAGCGTCGCTCTGGCGCTTGCGGTCTATCAGGTCGCCCTGGCCGCGATCGCCTACGAGCGCCTGAGACCGCGGTTCCTGTCCGCCGCCGTCGCGTCGTGGACGCACCGGGCCAGCGGCGACGTGATCCTCCTCCTGGTCGCCGCCGTCGCGACCGCCTGCATCTCCTACTACGGCTTCGAGGACGGCGGCGCCCACGCGGTCGCGGCCTGCGTCCTGCTTGTCGTGCTCGGCGCCAAGGTCCTTGCCGTGCGCCTCGGCGGCCGGCTCGGGCGCCTGCTGCCGCTGCTCGGCCTCTCGCTGTTCGCGGCTCTCACCGTAACCTGGCTGACCTCGGCCGGAGACTTCCTGGGGGTTGGCTGATGCGCCGGCCGCCGCAGGCGATTCAGCTCGCCGGCTCGCTGCTCGTCGCGGTCGCCATCGTCGCCGTCGCGGTTGCCGTCGTCACGGCCCATTTCGGACCGATTAGCAGCGCCGAGCTCGAGGCGCGGGAGGAGCGGCTCGAGCTGCGGCAGGAGCGACGCGAGGAGCGGCTGGAGCGGCTCGAGGAGCGCCGCGAGCCGTGAGCAGGGGCGCGGGAGTCCAGAACGGGACGAGGCGGGCCCGGAGGCCCGCCTCGTCAAGCGACGCTCGGGTCGTCTAGCGGCAGGGATTCAGCCGCAGCCGCAGGCGGTTGTTGATCTTCTTCTTGCCGTTGTGCGCTTTCAGGTTCAGTTTCGCGAACCTGGGTTTCGCGCAGAGGTTCTCCGAGTTGACCAGGAGGCCGCGATCGCCGCCTTTCATCGTCAGCACGAACTTCCTCACCGGCACGTCCGGAACCCGCCGGAAGACGGTCTTGAGGCGACCGTTCACGGAGCTGATCACGCCGCGCAGCTGGACGTCGATCTGACCCTCCAGATCGGCCAGCAGGTCCGGCAGTTGGTTTTTGGACGAGGTCAGGTACACCGGTCCTTTCACCACCTCCGAGAGAAGCGGCGACCGAGCTCGGGCGAACCCGTAGATTGACCCTTTCGGGCAGTTGTCAGCGGCCAGCTGCACCCGCGTGCAGATCGTGCGGATGTGGCTCTGGTCGAGGATCAGTGCCCGCGGCGTTATGAACGACGCGCGTTTCACGTTGGCGTCGCCGTAATGACCCGAGAGGATCACCCGGAATTTCGGGTTCGCCGCTCTGCGGGCCTGTTTGCTGCCGCCGAAGATCCGGGCGCTGAAGCGCGGCCTGAATTTCAGCGCGCCGCATTTCGTCGCCCGGAATTTGCTCGACCGCTGGACTTTCGACCAGGCAGCCGGGTCGTTCGGATTGCCGCCGCCACCGGCGATCTCAGCCGCGATCGCCGACGCTTTGCAACTGGTCGGGTTAAGGGTGAACGGTTTGCGATGGATCGAGACGTCGATTTTGCGGATGCCCAGCTTGACCCCGCCGAACACGTACGGGATCGCGTCGGAGACGGCGGTCACCTGGACCGTTTCGGGGTCGACCCGGTGGGCGACACGCACGACGACGTTGCCGAGGTCGAACGGTCCCGCGTTCGCCGGCGTCACGAAGACGAGGCTGAGCGGGGCCCCTTTGTATGGGCCGGCAAGGTAGACGTTGCCGTTGGTGACGAACGGATCCCCGGAGCCGGCCGCGATCCTGCTGGTCCCGAGGAAGCTCTTGTCCGGACACGGAGGCGGCGGAGCGCTGACTTCCCGGCTCCCGGCGAACCTTTCGAGGTCGTCGATCCGCTGCTCGGGGCAATAGTCGAGATTGCGCAGCTGCGCAACCATGCCGGGCGGCAGCGTGACGTTCACCTGACGGAGCTCCTGCTGCCCGTCACCCCGCGTCAGGTGCAGCTCGAACGGGGTGAATTCGCCGGCTTTGGTTTTCGTCGGGCCGGCGCTGTAGCCGGGATCGAACGGACGCTCCGCGAGGGTTTTCGCGCAGGGACCGCCGCCGGGGGCGGTCGTCAGCGTGAAGGCGTCCTGGCGTGGGACTTCCTCGTTCGGGCGCGACCACGGCGTGAAGAGGCCGGCCACGGGATGCGGGCCGCAGGTCGGCGGTGAGGTGAGCGCGCCGTGCGGTCCACCCTCGACGTGGACTTTGAACGAGTTGAACGGCGCCTGCGGGTTGTCCGGGACGACGACCGTCAGCTGACCGGTTTGCAGATTCGGGAAGACATGGCCGATCAGGCGGACGTTGACTCCGTAGCGGTTGTTGAACGCGTGGATGAACACCCGGAACTGGTTGCCCGACGTCGGGTCGTTGCTGAGCGGCTGCGCGACGTAGACGTCGCCCCCGAGGTCTTGGTCGAGCGCCCGGGTGTCGACCTCGACACTGCCGATCCTGGAGGCGGCCGGACACTGGACCGGCTCGTCGGTGCCTTTCTTGAACTGCGCGTCGGTGCAGGTCTCGAGGCCGTTGGCCAGCGAGGGATTCAGTCCCGCTCCCTCCGGCAGGATTACTTTGGCGGTGAGCAGATGCGAGTTGCCGACCGGCTCGAGCGGTTTCAGCTGATCGGGCATCTGGACGTCGACGGTCGCCGGCTCGGGTGAGTCGGTCGCACCGCTCGCCGTCGCATCGATTCCTGGATTGAACGGCACGTTCTCACAGCCGCTCGCCCCGACCGCCGTGGTGAAGCTCTCGGTGTCTTCCGCACCTTCGTGGGATTTCACGTGGAGTACGGACGTCTGTCCGCCGGCGCAGTTGCTCGGCATCGTCAAATACGTTTCGGTGAAGCCCGGCGTCGATTTGCCGTTGAAGACGAGCCTCGAGCCGACGATCGGCGGGTGAGCCGGCGTGCCGTCAGGCGCGTGGATGTCGTTGATCGTGAACCGGACGTGCTGGTCTTTCGGATCCAAATCGCCGACGATGATGGTGGGATCGCCGGGGGCGTTGGTCGGAAATCCGACCATCGACGGAACCCCCTCGAAGGGAACGAGGTTGTAGACGGGGAGCGCCGCACGGGCCTGGTTGCAGGTGCCGGGGATCGGCGGGTTCGGGCAGGGGGGACCTTCCGCGGCGACGGTCAGGTAGTTGACGCCGACCAGGGACGCCGGCGGGCAGGCGGGTGGGATCGCGCTCAGCTGCGCAACGGTGCACTTGACCGGGGTCGCCTCCGGGTTGACGTTGAGGCCCTCGGGCGTGTCAACGACGATTTCTTTGACGAACCCTTCCGGGAAGCCGATCGCCCCTGGGACGGTGAAAGTGTTCAAGGTGAAGTCGGTGATTCCGAACGGCGGATGTCCGGCAGCCTGCGTGTACCATTTTTCGGGCGTGTCTTTGGTGCACTGCCCTGGCGATTGAGGGAGTGGTGGGGGCCCGGCGACGGGCGCTCCGCCCAGTGCCGGGGTGTCGACGTTTTCTTTACACGTGAGCGCTTCCCACTCGGCGATGCCGAAGGCGGCTTTCGCGGGGGAGGCACCGAGTACCAAGACCAACAGTGCGGCAGCGAGCGCAGCCAGCCCAAGCGGGCGTGCCAGACCTCTCATATAGCTCTCCTCAACAAGACGGGTTCAAAAATGGAAGTACCCGCCTCCCGCAACAGTTAACGGTACAGGACGGCCCACGCGGGCCTTCGAGGTGGCTAGCGAGAATTAGCCAGGCCGGACCAAAGCCGCTCCTCTGCCACTGCGACTCGGTGAGCCGCTTCGTCCGCAGCCCGCCACCCGGCCGCTTGGGGCAGGTCCGCCTCGCTGGCGGCGCGGAGGGTCTCCGCGAGCCTCGTCCACTCAGCCGCAGCCTCCGCGGCCAGGTCGGCCTGCGGTCTGCCGACCTCGGCGAGGAAGCGCGAATACATCAGCCGGAAGGCCCCGCCGCCGGTGCCGCGGCGCTCGATCACCTGATAGCCGAAGCGGGCGCACCAGCGCCAGTCCTCGGCCAGCTCCGGCCATGAGCCGACCTCGGCGGCCAGGCGCCGCACCGCGTCTATGCCAGAGAAGCCTGGGAAGCGCGGCTCGAGCATCTCGCGCGCCGCTCGCTCGATCGCCGCCGGCGCCGCCTCGCGCAATCGCTCGCCGGAGAGGCCCGACGCCGCCGTAAACATGTGACCGGCAAGTGGGTAGGCGGGGTGCTCTCCGTGCCGGGCGCGGTCGAGGTTCTCCAGCCGCGTCGTCTGCAGCTCCTCGAAGCCGGTGTCCGAGAGATAGGCGACCTCGTCGTCGTAGCCCGCGAGAACGACAGCATGGCCCGGGAAGTGAGCCGAGTTGCCGTAATGGTCGAGGTGGTAGAGGTCGGTGAGCAGGAGGACGGGGTTGCCGGAATCGACCTCGGCACGGGCGGCCTGCCACGCCTCTCCGTCGGCCGACTCGAAGGTGCGCAGGGTCAGCGCCCCGCCGGTCAGCTCGTCGAAGTTCTCCTCGAGCCGGGCGGCGCGGCCGTTGAACCAGCGGCTCGGCGAGGCGCCCTCGATCGTCACGTAGTAGAAGCAGGCGCCGGCGCCGAGGCCGAAAGCCATCTCCTCGCTCATCTCGACGCCGTGGAAGGCGAGCAGGTTGCGCAGCGCGGTCGAGCCGCAGTGCTGGCCCGGGAGGTGGGTGTAGTTGGGGACGAGGGGCATTCGCCTATTCTGGCCCGCCGATGCGGCAGCTCGACCTGAGGCTCCTGCGCGCGATGCGCACGACCGGCCACTCGGCGGGGGTGGAGAACGCTGCCAGGGCGCTTGGCAAAGCGGGCAATCACGGTGCGATTTGGCTGGCGCTCGGGCTTCTGCTTGCCGCAGTCGACGGCTCCGACCGCGAGGCGTGGGTGATTTGCGCGGCGCTCGGCCCGGTGGCAATCGCGCTGAACTACCTGGTCAAGCTGGTCGTGCGGCGCCCGCGACCGGTGCTGGAGGGCCTGCCGCCACTCGGCGGTGCCCCAAGCTCGCTCAGCTTCCCGTCGGCGCACGCGACCTCGTCGTTCGCGGTTGCAACGGCAATGACCAGGGTCGAGCCACTCGGTGCACTCGCCTTCCTGCTCGCCCTTGCGATCGCTTTCGGCCGTCCCTACCTCGGCATGCACTATCCCTCCGACGTCGCGGTCGGCGCCGTTCTCGGCGTGGCCCTCGGCCTCCTCGTCCCGCTCTCCATATGAGAGAGGGAGAGAGAGCCGCCCCCGGACGTGAGAGCGGGGGGTCGTCCATGTCCGGCCCTTCGGCGCCCCGCGGGAGCAGAGGAGGCGGCGCCATATGAAGGTGGGGATCGTCGGCCTGCCCAACGCCGGCAAGTCGACGCTCTTCAACGCGCTGACCCAGGGCGGCGCGCAGACCGGCGACTACCCGTTCACGACGATCGAGCCGAACGTGGCGATCGCCCAGGTGCCCGACGAGCGGCTGCGCCGCGTCGCCGAGACGGTCGGCAGCTCGAAGCTGGTGCCGGCGACGATCGCCTTTCATGACATCGCCGGCCTCGTCAAGGGGGCGTCGGAAGGGGAGGGCCTCGGCAACCGGTTCCTGGCCTCGATCCGCGAGACCGACGCGATCTGTCACGTGGTCCGCTGCCACGTCGAGAGCGACGTCCCCCATCCAGACGGTCGCGTCGACCCGCTCGCCGACATCGAGACGATCGAGACCGAGCTGATGCTCGCCGACTACGAGCAGGTCGAGCGGCGACTGGAACGGGTCGGCAAGCAAGCCAAGTCAGGTGACACGGAGGCGATCGCCGAGCGCGACTGGCTGCAGGCTGTTCACGAGGCGCTCGCCTCGGGACGGCCGGCCCGCACGGTGCCCGTCCCCGAGGCGGCGCCGCGGGCGGGGCACAATCTCCAGGCCCTGACCACGAAGCCGATCCTCTACGTGGCCAACGTCGACGAGGGCGACGCCGGGGCGCCGGGGCCCGTTCGTGACCACGCTGCCGCCATCGGCGCGGGCGTCGTCGCCGTCAGCGCGCGCATCGAGGGCGAGCTCGCCGAGCTCGACGCCGCCGAGGCGGCGGAGATGCGCGAGTCCTACGGGGTTGAGGAGTCTGGCCTCGACCGCCTCGTCCGCGCCGCCTACGAGCTGCTCGAGCTGATCACCTTCTTCACGGCCGGCGAGGGCAAGGAAGCGGTGGCGCGGCCGCTGCGGCGCGGCGCGACCGCCTGGGAGGCGGCCGGGACGATCCACACCGAGATCCAGGAAGCCTTCGTCAAAGCCGAGGTGATCGGTTGGAAGCAGCTGGTCGAGTGCGGGGGCTACGCGCCTGCCCGCGACCGCGGTCTGCTGCGCATCGAGGGTCGCGACTACGTCGTCGAGGACGGCGAGGTGATCACGATCAAGGTGTAGCTTCCGCCCATGGATCAGGGAGCGCGCTTCCCCGCCGTGGCCGCGAAGGCCGGCCACTACGAGAGCTTCTACGTGAAGGCGTGCCGGCCCGGCGGCGGCCAGGGCATCTGGATCCGCCACACCGTCCACAAGCGCCCCGGCGCCGACCCGAGCGCCTCGATCTGGTTCACCTTCTTCGACCGCGACGCCGACGGGCCGCGAGCTACGAAGGTCACCGTCCCGGCCGCCCAGCTGACCGCGCCGCACGGAGGCTGGATCCGGGTGGGGGACGCCGAGATCGGCCCTGGCTACGCCCACTGCCCTTCCGGTGTTCCCTTGCCCCGCTCGGCGGCGAGGACCAGCGGAGCCGAGGCAAGTGCCTCCTGGGACCTGGTCTTCTCCGGCGACGAGGAGCCATGCAGGTACCTGCCTGCCGATTGGCTGTACGAGGCGCCGGTGCCGCGGACCAAGTTCGTCGCGCCCTACCCCAGCGCGCGCTTTCAGGGCACGTTGCGGCTCGGCGAGCAGACGATCGAGCTCGACGGCTGGCCGGGGATGATCGGGCACAACTGGGGCAGCGAGCACGCCGAGCGCTGGGTATGGCTGGAGGGGACCGGCTTCGCCGACGCCGCGGACGCCTACTTCGACGCCGGCGCCGCGCGGGTCCGAGTCGGCCGATGGACGACTCCGTGGCTGCCTGCCGGAATGCTCGTCCTCGACGGCGAGCGGCACCGTCTCGGCGGCTTCGGCTCGATCCGGGCGGCGACGATCGACGAGTCGGCTGGCGCCTGCTCGTTCGTCCTGCCCGGTAAGGGCCTCGTGGTGCGGGGGCGCGTCTCGGCCCCCCGCAAGGACTTCGTCGGCTGGGTCTACTCGGACCCCCGTGGCCCGGAGCACAACACGATCAACTGCTCGGTCGCCGACCTCGAGCTGCGCGTCGAACGGCCGGCTCAGCCGGTCCGGAAGCTGACTCTCTCCGGTGGCGCGGCCTACGAGCTGGGGATGGCCGAGACCGACCACGGCATCCCGATTCAGCCTTTCGGCGACGGCTAGCTCAGTCGACGACCTTGCGGAAGGTCATCCAGCGGTCGTAGCCGCCGAGTGCCGCCGCGAGCTGGTCGCCGCGAATCTTCGTCACGCCGCCGGTCCCGTAGAGGCGCGCCCAGACTATCCGCGGCGATGCGCCGCGCCGGGTGACGACGATGCGCTCGAGTCGCCCGGCCAGGTATCCGCTCAGCCTGGCGCTGATCTCCGGCCCCGAGAAGCGCAGCGTCCAGGTATGGAGCGGGCAGAGGTGGTCATAGGGGTCGGGCACGCCGACCAAATAGGGGACCGACGGGCCGAAGAAGACGTTCTCGACGTTCTCGGTGTGGCCGCCCGAGCAGGCGGAGAAGAAGGTCTGGGCGACCTCGCCGCCGTAGCGGACCACGACGCCGCGCGTTTCGTCGGCGGCGCGATTGGTCCGGGGGTCCTCGCTGGCCATTCCCTCGTAGACCTGGCTGCGCGTGTCCTCGTAGAGGTCGAAGCCGTTGCCGTCGACGCGGCCGGTCAGGGCGAAGGAGCGGGCCGCGATCGCTTGGGCGCGCAGAGCCGCCATCGGCCACGAGGCCGGCGACTCGTTTGGGATCACGCCCTTGACGTACTGGTCCAATGGCACCGCGTTGACGGCGTTGAGCGAGCCGCGGTCCGATTCGGTCGGCACCACCTCCAGCGCGCCGCGGTAGATCGCGCCGCCGATGTTGATGCGCCCGGCGCCGGCGGCTCGCAGGCCGCGGCCGCAGCTGGCAAGGCGGCGACCGCGCGGCCCCCGCAGCCGGACGCTGCCCCCGACCCGGTGTGCTGCGTAGGCGCGGCGCGGATCGAGAGCGACGCCGCAGGCGCTGCGGGCGCCGCTGAAGCGCACGTCGTCGGCCGAGATGTCCACCAGCACGCGGACGATCTGCGCCTGTCGCAATTTGCCTAGCGTGGTGCCACGGTAGTAGTGGCCGAGGATGAAGCGGTGCCCTTTGCCGTGCAGGGCGAAGCCGTAGGCCCCGTACTGGCTCATCCCGACGCCATGGCCGAAGCCGTGTCCTTTGACGATCCAGCTCACGCGCGCCTCGGCTGCAGGCGCCGCGGCCAGCGCCAGCCAGATGAGCAGCAGGGTCGGGATTCGAGCACGCATCTCTCGGTCCAACAGATTCGCGCTGGTCGAGTCGCGGCCTCCTCTAGGCTGAAACGACTCAACCGAGAGGAGACGCGCAATGGCGACGCAGACCATCAAGCCGGTCGACCACGAGCTCCTCGCCGCCGGCGAGTGGGCGGAGACGGGAGAGTGGGACGACGTCCTCAGCCCCTACGACGGCACCGTCGTCGGCAGGGTGCCGCGGGGCGACGCCGCCCTTGTCGACCGCGCCGTGCGGACGGCGCATGAAGCGTTCGAGCGAGGATTCCCCCAGCACGAGCGGGCGACCGTGCTCGACCGGGCGGCCGAGCTGGTCGGAGAGCGCCTCGAGGAGCTCGCCCTGACGATCGCAGCCGAGGCCGGCAAGCCGCTGAAGACCGCCGAGCTGGAGGCCTCTCGCTGCGTCGACACCCTCACCTTCTCGGCGGTCGAGGCGCGGAAGCTGACGGGGACGACGGTGCCGATGGAGGGCTCGGCGGCCGGCGCCGGCAAGCTCGGCGTCGTCTTCCGCGTCCCCTACGGCGTCGTCGGCGCCATCAGCCCCTTCAACTTCCCTCTCAACCTGGTCGCGCACAAGTTGGGTCCGGCGATCGCCGCAGGCAACGCGGTCGTGCTCAAGCCCGCCGGCCAGACCCCGATCTCCGCTCTGAAGCTGGCGGCCGTCCTCGTCGAGGCGGGCCTGCCCGACGGTTGGCTCAGCGTGATTCCGGGCCCCGGATCCGATGTCGGCAACGCGATCGTCGAGCACGAGCTGACCCGCGCCATCACCTTCACCGGCTCCTCCGGGGTCGGCTGGGGGATCCGCAGCCGCGTTCCCCACAAGAAGGTCAACCTCGAGCTCGGCTCGAACGCACCGCTGATCGTGCACGCGGACGGCGATTGGGAGGCGGCGGCCGACAAAGCGAAGCTCCACGCCTTCTCGCACGCGGGGCAGAGCTGCATCTCGATCCAGCGAGTGCTGGTCCACGAGGATGTCGCAGACGCCTTCGTCGAGCGCTTCGTCGCCAATGCCGAGTCGCTGCGGGTCGGCGATCCGCTCGATCCCGAGACCGACGTGGGTCCCTTGATCTCGCCGGACGACCGAGACCGGGTCAAGCAGTGGATCGACGAGGCCGTTGCAGAGGGAGCGGACCGGCTGACCGGCGGCGAGCTGGTCGACGAAGGACGTTGCCTGGCGCCGACGATCCTCGCCGGGCCGTCGCGCGACTCCAAGGTTTGGTGCGAGGAGATCTTCGGACCGGTCGCGACTGTCGACCGATACCGGGACTTCGAGCAGGCACTGCGGCTCGCGAACGACTCGAAGTTCGGCCTGCAGGCCGCGGCAACGCTCGAGTTCGGCGGCGTGCTGATCAACGAGGTGCCCACCTTCCGCGCCGACCAGATGCCTTACGGCGGCGTCAAGGACTCCGGCAATACGCGCGAGGGCCCCGCGTACGCGGTCCTGGAGATGACCGAGGAGCGTCTGGTGAGCCTCCAGGGCTGAGCCGTCCCTCGGGCGGTTGGGGTATGCCGGCTTATATATCCGGTCGGCTGTCTGAGCCGAAATCCTCGCTCTTCCTCCGGCAACGTACCCAGTACTTGACAGCTCAGTATCCGTCTGTTCTTATTACGGAGCGGCCCAGCGCCGCCGGTCCCGGAATTCCCTTCGGCCGAACGGGTCTCTTCGTCTGTTCCCGCGGAGTGGCCCTGCGGACTCCCCCGGGCCCGCCGTCGGGCGGCCCGGGGACCGTCCGTCCAGCGTCCTGGCTGGGGCTCAGCCGGGGCGTCCGTCGCCGTTGGCGATCTCGGCTGCGCGCCCGGCGCCGACGAAGGGCGCCAGTGCCATGTAGCTGGCCAGCGGCGCGACGTCGGGCAGCGAGCGCGGGCCCTCCCTGCAGATCTTGCTGTAGACGAGACCCCATACCGCGCCGATCACGGCGTCCCCGACCACCGGCTTCGTATCGGGGGCGAGCTCGTAGCCCGGCTCGAGCAGGGAGCGAACCATCCGAAGGGTTCGGTGCCGCTCGTCGCGGATCAGCGGGCCGGCTGCGTAGCTCTCGACCGCGGCCAGGCAAGCAAGATCCGGTTCGGCGGCGCCGAAGGCACAGAGCGCACCGATCGACGCCCGAACGCTGTGTGGCCAATCGGGCGCTCGGCGCGAGGCCGGCATTACGACTCCGAGCATCTGGGCTGCGGCCGAGTCGAGCGCCGCAAGCAGCGCGTCGTCCTTGTCGGCGAAGTGCGAGTAGAACGTCGCCTGCGAGATCGAGGCGCGGGCGGCGATCTCGGCGATCGTGACGGCGGGATAGCCGCGCTCCTTCGCGCAGGCGGCAAGCGCCCGGATGATGCGCTCGGCCTGGCTGTAGGCGACGAAGGGTGGCGGATGGCCATCCACCGGCCGCGGGCGCCGTCCCGCCAGTCGCAGCTTTACCGGCGGCGGCCGGTAGCTCAAAGCCCACTCGAGAAGTTCGTCGCTCAGCGCCGGCAAGGAAGTCTCGTCGTCGCTCCGCAGACGAATCTGAATCACTGCCTGGGCGCCGGCGACAAGGCCGCGAATCATTTCCTCAGGCAGCTCTTCGCCGTGGACCTTGGCGATTGTCTGGCCGGCAATGGCTTCGAACTCGGCAAGCACACCTTCGAGCGCCTTGCGCCCCGGTTCCCCAGCCGTGTAGATGCCGTCGAAGCAGAGCTGCGCCGCGGCCCGCTCGTTGACGATTGTCTCGAGCGTTCGCTCGAGGGCGCGGCGCGCCCGGCCTTCCCACGACCCATTCCCGTCGCTCTTCTCGAGCTCTTGCGCGATCAGCGTCATCGCCTGCTCGGAGATGCCGGCAAAGGTCGCGATGAAGCACTCCTCCTTGTCGCGGAAGTGCTCGTAGAAGGCGCTGCGCGAGACGCCTGAGAGCTCCAGGACATCCGCGACCGTCGTGTCCTCGTATCCCTTCGTGGAAACCGCCGCGACCATCGCCCCAAAGAGGCGCTCCCGCTGGTTCTTCGCAACCTCCTCGCGGGGCATTCCGGGCCCAGGCCGGAGCATCCGCTCTCGCAGTTGGTCCGCGTTTCCCCATGGCGTCCGCACCTTCCCGCGCGGAACATAACCGGCCATTGCTGCCTCTCGATAAAGCGCGTCGAGAGGCTAAAAACGTCCGTACGGGAGCGTCTCCCGACACCGCCTTATGTGACTCCCGCAATCCCGTACGTTCGGCCCATGGTACTGGAATTTAATTGCTCGAATGTTTTTCTTGTAAGAAGACTAAACCGTCACATCAAATTGTGTGACGTTCTTAATTAACCGTGTGGTCGCGCCATCCGTCGGTGGTCGAGCGCCTGCTCGAGAACCGACGGCTCGACCCCCTGCTCGATCGCAACCTCGCGCAGCGAGCGGCCTGACTCGGCCGCGGCCTTGACGATGTCGGCGGCGCGGTCGTAGCCGATGTGGGGATTGAGCGCAGTCGCGGTCGCCAGCGTGGCCTCCGCGTGGCGCTCGGTCATCGCCTCGTTTGCCTCGACGCCGGTGACGCACTTCTCGTCGAGCAGTCGAGAAGCGGAGGCGAGCAGCTTCACGGAGTCGAGCAGGCAGCGGGCGATCAGCGGCACGCGCACGTTCAGCTCGAACTGACCCTGGCTGCCGGCCAGCGCGACCGCCGCGTCGTTGCCGACCACCTGGGCGGCGACCTGGATCACCACCTCGGGGATCACGGGGTTGACCTTGCCGGGCATGATCGAGGAGCCCTTCTGCAGCTCCGGCAGAAGCAGCTCGGCGAGGCCGGCGCGCGGGCCGGAGCCCATCAGCGCCAGGTCGTTGGCGATCTTGTTGAGAGAAACCGCGTAGACCTTGAGCATCCCGGAGAGCTCGACCAGGGCATCCCGGTTGCCCTGCGCCTCGAAGCGGTCGAGCGGCTCGGAGATCGCGAGGCCCGTCTGCTCGGCGAGCCGCTCACGGACTGCCGCGGCGAACTCCGGGTGGGTATTGAGTCCGGTGCCGGTCGCCGTCCCTCCGAGCGGGATCTGGCCGACCCGCCGCAACGTTGCTTCGACCCGCTGGATGCCGAGGCGCACCTGGGCTGCGTAGCCGCCGAACTCCTGACCGAGCGTCACCGGGACGGCGTCCATCAGGTGGGTCCGGCCCGCCTTGACGACATCGGCGAAGCGCTCCGCCTTCTCGGTCAGCGCCGCCTGCAGCGCGTTCATCGCAGGCAGCAGGTCGTGCGTCACCTGGTCAAGCGCAGCGAGGTGGACCGCCGAGGGAAAGACGTCGTTCGACGACTGGCCCATGTTGACGTGGTCGTTGGGATGGACACCGTCGCCTGCGAGGTTGGCGATCACCTCGTTGGCGTTCATGTTCGACGAGGTCCCGGAGCCCGTCTGGAACACGTCGACCGGGAACTGATCGTCGTGTTCGCCGGCCGCCACGGCGTCGCCTGCGTCGGCGATCGCCTCGGCGATCTCCGCGTCGAGCAGCCCCAGCTCGCCGTTGACCCGCGCCGCCGCGGCCTTGATCTGGCCGAGCCAGTGGATCACGGGCGCCGGCACGCGCTCGCCCGACACCGGGAAGTTCTCTACGGCCTTGGTGGTCTCGCCACCCCAGAGCTGCTCAGTCAAGTCATTGCCTCCACCGAAGTCGTTTGGGAGGCAGCAGGGTATTCAGCCCTGCTCGCGGCCGGCTTCGTAGCCGCGCTCGTAGGCGCGCTGGAAGGAGGCAGAAGGCTGCCTGCCGCCGGTCGGTCCGTAGCGGGCTGCGACATCCAGCCGCCGCAGCAGGTCGGCGTGGATCCCGCCCGTCTCCTCTGCTCCGCGGGCGGCGGCGCCGAGCAGGTAGCCGAGCTCGAGCGCCGCTTCGTCGTCGCGCGCGCCGCTCGCTTCGGAGTTCAGCTTCGTGGCCGCCTCGACCACCGACCTGCCCACCGTCGCCAGGTCGCCGCCCTGCTGATTCTCGGCGAGGCAGGCGGAAATCGGCGCCTCGCCGCCCAACTTCACCTCGGCGGGCGCATCGCCCAGCGCATCCAGGTAAGCGTCGGGTCCCTCGAGGCAGGCGACCGGGGTCGCGTCGCTGGTCGAGCCGCAGGAGGCGAGTGCCACGGTGCTCGCGACGGCGACGGTCAAGGCAAATGTTCGGGCAGCCCACACCCACCCATCCTATGAATGACCCGCCGG